>JALHUE010000325.1 GCA_022866145.1 Anaerolineales bacterium
CAAACAGCTCATCCGACCGGCCGGGGGTGGCGGAGATGCTGGCGACTTCGTCTGGGTCGGTGATGTAGGGGTAGTAGCCGCGGTTGCGAATCGTCCCGGCCATCTGCTCGGCCGCCTCCCGGCTGTCGAGGAGGGTCTCCTGTTCAAGCAGGGTGACCTTGTACTTGCCCTCGCCCTGGGCGATGATCGGGATGATGGCCTTGCCCGTCATGTCTCCGCCCAGGACCAGCGTGTTCGCCTCGTAGAACTTGGCCGCACTGATGAACTTCTTCCAGCACACCTCGGAGCCGTGGACATCGGTCGCAAAGAAGATACGGACCAAGCCAACCTCCCAGCGCACGCCGAGCGAAGCTGACGGCGGCGGGCTATCGAACACGATCGAAAGGCCGAGGCGGGCCCAGAGACCGCCGGATCGGCGGCGCCCACGAGGTTTTCCGGAAGCCGCAGCGGCGGTTGGAGCGCCGCCGGGGTGACCGGTGAGCCTGGCGCTCTCCTCCGTGAAGCTGCTGCTGGGCAGGGCATTCCTCCCGCTGAGTATAGCAGTCTTGGGAGAAGGGTCAAACGGCAATACAGCCGCCTTTCAATGTGGCATTCGCCAGCTGCCCCGTGACTATAATGAAGACGTGCCTGCCGATCGCCGCGCCTGGCTTGTCCACGAGCGCCTGCTCCAGACCTACGGCTCTCCCCGGTGGCGTCCGTCCTTGCCGCCGCTGGAAGAGCTGCTCTCGACGATTCTTTCCCAGAATACAAACGATTTGAACCGAGACCGGGCCTTCGCCGCCCTCCAGGCGCAGTTCCCCACCTGGCAGGCCGTCCGCGACGCTCCCTCCCAGGCCGTGATCGACACCATCCGCCCGGCCGGCCTGGCTCCACAGAAGGGACCACGCATTCAGCGCCTGCTGCACCAGATCACCGAGGAGTGCGGCGGGCTGGATCTGGCCTTCCTGCGGCAGGCGCCTCCGGAGGATGTCTACGCCTGGCTCACCCACTTCGACGGCGTGGGACCCAAGACCGCTTCGATCGTGATGCTGTTCTCGCTCCAGATGCCGGCGTTCCCAGTCGACACCCACGTCTACCGCCTCACCGGCCGGCTGGGGCTTCGACCGCAGACCATCACCGCCGACCAGGCCCACCGGGTGCTGGCCGAGGCCTTCCCGCCCGAGGCCTACTTTGCCGCCCATCTGAACCTGATTCGCCACGGCCGGGAGATCTGCCGCGCCCGCAAGCCGGCCTGCCACGCCTGCTCCCTGCTCGATCTGTGCGACTTCGGTCGAGCCGCCTTGGCCGATGCCGGGCGGAGGGCCGCATGACCGTTGAGCGCCTGGAGGCTATTCGCCGCGCCCTCAAACGCCTGCAGGCGGCCCCGGATCCCCAGTGGGCCTCGGTCGCACACCAGGCGCTGGTCGACCTCGAGGACCTCGCCGCCCAGCTGGAGAAGGGCAGCGAACATGCCCGCCTGCTGGCGCTGTACGAGGTCTCGCGGGCCATTGGCTCTTCGCTGCGCCTGGATGAGGTGCTGCAGCAGGTGATGGACTCGGTCATCCAGCTTACGGCCGCCGAACGCGGCTTCCTGCTGTTGTTCGACGACCACTCCAGCGAGCGGGCGGTCCAGGTCGGCCGCAACTACGAGGGCAAGAGCCTGAGCCCGCAGGATGTCCAGGTCAGCCGCACCGTGATCAAGGAAGTGCTGCAGACCGGCGAAGGCGTGGTCACCACCAACGCTCTGGCCGACGATCGGTTCCGCGCCCAGGAATCCGTCGTCGCCTACGCCTTGCGCTCAGTCCTGTGTGTGCCCTTGCGCTCGCGCGGCCGGGTGATCGGCGTGGTGTACGTCGACAACCGGATCCGCACCGCTCTCTTCGACCAGCGCGATCGCGAGATGCTCGAGGCCTTCGCCGGCCAGGCCGCCATCGCCATCGAGAACGCCCGGCTGTACACCCAGACCGACAGCGCCCTGGCGCTGCGAGTCCAGGAACTCGAGACGCTGCAGCAGATCGACCGCCAGCTCAACACTCGCCTTGACACGCAACGCGTTCTGGAGCTCACCCTGGAGTGGGCCCAGCGCAGCGCACGGGCCGACGGCGGATGGATTGCGATGCAAGTCGATCGCGAGTCGCCGATGATCGTGGCCTCCGGACAGGGCACCGGCTCGCCGATCGACCTTTCGGCGCCCGGGCTGGCCACCGCCCTGAGCAATGGTCCGGCGGTCCAC
>JALHUE010000326.1 GCA_022866145.1 Anaerolineales bacterium
TGACTCAAGGCGCGTGATCGCCCGAGAGGAGAGCCTGCCATGACAGACAGCGTCTACAAGGTCATTGAACTGATCGGCACGTCGCCCGATTCGTGGGAGAAGGCGGCCGCGGCGGCAGTGGATATGGCCGCCAAGTCGGTGCGCGACCTGCGCATCGCTGAGGTTGTGGAATTGGACTTGCAGATCGAGGACGGCAAGATCCGGGCGTACCGGACGAAGCTCAAGGCATCGTTCAAGTACGAAAGCGGCGACTAGCCGATCTGAGCGGCGTCGACTGCCTCTCCGAGACTGCTAGTTGGTGAACAAGCCGCGCGGCGTGGGCGAGAATCCGGGGAAGATAGCCTCGATGGCGGGGATACCGAGCCGCGGCGACACAGATCCGCCAGCACCTCGCGGAAGTCGATGGTGACGGCCAAGTCCCCGGGTCCGACGAGCTGATCGTCCTCGAGCCCCGGCCACAGGGCGTGGAGGCGGCCTCCCATTCGAGGCTTGAGGCTGCCGTGCCCGGGATCCGTGCCCAGGCTGCCTTCCGCTGGGTGGCGGTCTTTTGGGGGGGCTAGGCGCGCCCCTCGAGCCAGTCCTTCATCGGCTGCAGGAAATACAGGTCCCAGCCTTCGTCGTGGCTGTCTCTTTCGTGCTGGTTGGGGAAGTCGTCGTGCACAAGGTGCAGCTGGGTCCCGCCCTCGGCCGGGGTCAGCCTCCAGTCGACGAGCGAGTCCTCCCACTCGGCCGGCCACTCACCCTGGCGCCAGGTGTACGACAGGAGCTTCGCCGGTTCCAGCGTCTGGATGGCGCCGGTGGTTTCGCCGCCGAACAGCCGATAGCGGCCGCCCGGCCGCAGGTCAACCTCGACGAGGCTGTCGTCGCCCATCCAGGAGCGGATCGCGGCCGGGTCGGTCAGGGCGGCCCACACCGCTTGCGGCGGGGCCTGGATCAGGGTGTCTTTGACGATCGGTTGCATGCGCTTGCTCCTATGGCGAGGTCTAGGGCGGCCGGCGGCCTAGCTGCCGAACAGCGCCTCGCTGCCTCGCTGGGCACGCTTCCTCTTTTCCTCACCGTCGGCCATGCCCATGGCGAGGTAGAACTCCTGGTCGTAGTCGCGGGTGCGCACCACCACCGGCATCGGCACGGCGTGTCCGAGCACCAGCGCCTGCTGGCGGGTGTCGAGGCGGGCCAGCACCTCGCGCAGGGCGCCGGCGCCGCTCACCCCGGAGAACACCGCCCGGATGTCGGCCTCGTTGTCGAGCAGGCAAGTGACCCGCGTCCCGATCTGGCTCATCACCTCGTCGTCGATCGCACTTGGCCGCTGGTCGACGACCAGCAGCGTGACGTTGTACTTGCGCAGTTCACGGGCGATGGCGCCGAAGACGGTGTGGCTGGAGAATTCGGGGTCGAGGAACTTGTGGGCCTCCTCGATCACGATCACCAGCGGCTGCGGTTCCTCCGCCTGTTTGCCGGCGGCCAGGTTCTTCTGATCGATGTAGCGCTGACGGATGCGCCGGGTCAGGTAGTTGGCGACAAAGATGTAAGCCGCCAGTTCGTTGCCGTAGTTGCCGAACTCGAGCACGACGCTGGCTTTCTTGTTGAGGTACTGGAAGATCTGCTCGACGATGTCCTGGCCGACCTGGCTGTTGACGAACCCCATGCGGGGGAAGAA
>JALHUE010000327.1 GCA_022866145.1 Anaerolineales bacterium
CGCAGGTAGGCAAACCGAAAGAACAGCGTAAGGGCAATGGCGCCGGCCGCCGCCACGCCCCAGGCCCCGACATGGATGTGAACCCGTGGCGAGCGCAGCCAGCGGGCTGCTTGGCGCAACCCGGCCCGCAACTGGATCTCGCCATCCCAGAACGCGACCATCCCGCTCACCATCGCCCCGACCCATAGGACAACCGTGGAAGTCCGGAACAAATTGTCGGCGGAGGTCAGGAAGGTCAGGCCGGTCAGCAGGAAGGCGGTGAGCAGGTATGTCGGGCGGACGGAGAGCGGCCTCCCCAGGGCCGAAGAGGTCCCCGGGACGATCCAAGATGCATCGCCCGCCCAGAACGCCCAGGCGATCAGAACTGCGGCCACGGCGTAGAGCATCACCCAGGCCCCCAACGGCTCGGTCCGCCGCTCGAGGCCGGTCTGGGCGACCAACGCCAGCAGGAAGGCCGCTGGAAAGCGCAAGTATGCGCCGCGCAGGCGGAACGAGCCCGAGGTCCCCGCGGGCTCAGGCCCGTCGCCGGGCGTCGCCTCGGCCTTCGGCACCCAGGCCTGCACGTGCTCGTCCGGGATGCTCAGCCGATGGCCATGCAACAGAGCCTTGAACCCGTCCAGGACCGTCGCCTCGCGGCCGGGGTCGGGAGGAGGGTTTGGGTTGTGACCGCTCGGCAGTGTCATCGCTTGCGCGCCAGGTAGCAGCTATAGGTCCCGTCAGGACGGGGCGACGGGTCATGGTACCGCCGGACAATTCTATCCGTCAACCACAGGTTCCAGCGGTAGGGCGCCAGGATCCAGCGGCCGGCGATCAGCCGTGCAAGCAGACAGGGGGCGCCGAAATAGTGACCCCATTCCATCGCATGCAGCGAGCGAGGCCCGAAATAGCGGAAGGTCCGGACGACCTGCAGCCCGGCATCCTCCAGACGCTCACCCCAGCCCTGTTCGTCAAACAGGTTGTGGTGGCGGGAGATCCGTACGAAGCCGTCCTCGTAGCTCCGGGCCAGGCCGTGCAGGCGCCATCGACGCAGATGCCCTGAGATGCTCAAGGAGGATGGAAAGGAGTGATTGGGCACGGTAAATAGGAAGGGCGCCCCCGGTCGCAGTACTCGCCCGACTTCCTTGAGGACGCCCTCGACGCCGGGGATGTGCTCGAGCACCGAATTGCTGAACGCGCTGGCAAAGCTCGAGTCCTCGAAGGGCAGCCTGTGGCCGTCAGACGCCACCAACAGGCGGTAGCAGCCGCGGCTGCGGGCCTCTCGCAAGGAGGGAAGATGCGGATCCGCTCCCACATCGACGGCTCGCGGCAGCACCACAGATGCGAAATGACCGTCGCCCGCCCCGACGTCCAGGACCGGGCTCGGCAGGTCGCTGCCCTGGTAGAACTCGGCTTCCACCGCCCGCAGCATCGATCGGAAGTACGGCAGAGCGCGGAGGTGCGGCCAGATGAAATCCCTGGGCATGGCCTGAGGCTAGCCTGATCCCGCCAACAAGCGGGCATATAGCCGATCATAGGCTGAGGCGACAGCAGCCGGGGATAGTTGCTGGCACCACGCACAACCGTCCTTGCGGTACCTCTCGGGACGGCTCAGCACATCGTTGATTGCGGCCGCCAGACCCTGCGGATCTCGCGGCGGGACAAGCAGGCCCATCCCAGATAGCTGCACAGGCTGCCGGACGCCGGGCAGATCACTTGCCACAACCGGCGTGCCGCACAGCATTGACTCGACCTGCACCATGCCGAAGCTCTCGGTGCTGTTCAGGCTGGGCAGGACGGTGAGATCGCACAGCGCGTAGAAGGCGGCCAGATCCTCCGGGCCCAGCACCCCCAAGAACGACCAGCGGTCGCCGAGGGCGTCTAGCAGGGGCCGCAGGCGGGCCAGATAGTCGGCTTCCCCCATCACGTCCTGGTATTGCCCGACATACAGCACGCGAGCCGTAGGGTAGACCTGCAGCACATACGGCATCGCCTGCGCCAGGACCTCTGCCCCCTTTTCCGTCGCCAGGCGAGCGGCCATGCCGATCACCCGGTCCTTCTCGCCCACGCCATACCGTTGGCGCAGGCCACGGACTCGGGCGTCTTCCACCGGGGCCACCACGGCCGGGGGCGGGATGACCTCGAGCTTGTGGAGCACGCGGCGCAGCGACGCAGAGCTCTCGGCGTAGTCCCGGGTATTGGTGACCACGGCCTGCGCCAGCGACAGGGTCAGGGCATTGGCCAGATGCGACATCCGGTTGGCCACCTGGTTCAGGAGTGAAGAGGGAAGGCTCAAATCGCAGTGGTAGGTGACGACAACGGGCTTCTTGAGCAGGCGGCCCAGCAGCGCCAGGGGGGCGGCGTCCAGCTGCGGAACGTGCAGTTGTAGGATGTCGTGGCAGCGGAGAAGGCGGAATCCGTGTAGCAGGAAGGAAGGCATGATCGGGCCTTTGCTCACCGTTGACAGGACACGGACCCGCCGGACGAGTACGCCGTCCAGGGATTCCTCGATTGCGAGCGTCGGAGAATAGCGTGACGTCAAGACGGTTACGGTGTGGCCCTGCGCCGCCAGCGCCATCGCCAGCCGCTCGGTGTACACCGTCAGCCCGGAGAAATGCGGCCGGTAGTAGTAGAGCGCGTTGAGGATTCGCATCAAGGCGCCTCGACTTGTTCGCGGCGGCTCAGCCACCCGACGACATCCTGGTACAGCCCTTGCAGGGTGTCGCCGTCCCGGATCAGGGCCACCGCCCCGATGCTGACGGTGATGGCGTACACCATGGCGTGCAAGACCAGGGCCGCCGCCAGGGCCGTCCCCGCTGAGACCGCGAAGGCGCCGAGGGCGGCCACTGCTGCCGCCTCAAAGACCCCAATGGAACCCGGTGCAGCCGGCACGGCCCCTCCCAGGGCGGTGGCCGTCAGCATGAAATAGGCCCACGGCCAGCCCGGCGAGGGGTGGAAGGCGCGCAGCACCAGCCAGTAGTCGACCCCAGCCAGGATCCAGCTGACAGCCATGGCGCCAAAGCTGCCGAGAAACAATGAAGGGCTCTCGAGAGCAGCCAGGCCGGAATGCACCCGGCGCCAGCGCGCCTGCCACAACGCAGGTTTGGGGAACTTGCGGCCGATCCAGCCTTCGATGCGGCTAGCGTGGTGGACCAGAAGCCACAGGACCAGCAGCGCAAGGCCTACGGCTCCCCCCCAGATCAGCGCCGCTCGCGAGGCCCAACCGAGGCGCAGGACGACGGGGAGCATGGCCACCAGCAACGTTGTTCCCAGGATGACATCATAGGTACGCTCGATCACAATCGTCGAAAGCACGCGCAGGGTGGACATGCCTGGCTGGCGGCCGAGCAGCACGGCCCGACCGAGCTCACCCAGACGCCAGGGCAGAAGGTTGTTCAGCAGGTAGCCTTCATTCAGGGTGGCCAGGGTACGTCCCAGGCTCACGGAACGGGTGAGCAGCAGCCACCAGGACACGGCCCGGGCGAGCATCGACAATAGGAAAACTGCGGCCGCCAGCCCGAGGTAACCGGGCTCCATCTGCTGCAGGGCGACCACCACGGGCCCCCATCCCGCCCAGCGCAGCACGGCAACCAGCGCCACGACGCTGACTGCCACACCGATGAGCACCCCGATCGTGCCCGTGCGGCGGGCACGTGCCGGTGCCATCACAAGCCGCGCCCGCTCCCCGGGGCCACTCGATCGAGCCGGATGGGGGGCGCCGGGACGGCGTCTGATGCGGCCAGCCTCACTCGTCCCCCAGGCGAAGCACAGCCATGAAGGCTTCCTGCGGGATCTCAACGCTGCCGATCTTCTTCAGGCGCTTCTTGCCGCGCTTCTGCCGCTCGAGCAGCTTCTTCTTGCGGGAGACATCTCCGCCGTAGCACTTGGCCAGCACGTCCTTGCGCAAGGCCTTGACGTTGGCCCGCGAGATGACTCTTCCATCGCTAACGGCCTGGATCGGCACAGGGTACAGCTGGCGCGGGATCAATTCCTTGAGCTTGGAGACGAGCGATTGCCCCTTGTGATAGGCCTCCTTGCGGTGAACCACCATCGCCAGGGCATCCACCGGCTCCTCGTTGATCAGGAGTTCCAGCTTGACAAGCTCATCTGGGCGGTAGCTCTCGAACCGGTAGTCCAAGGAGGCGTAGCCCCGGGTGCGTGATTTGAGCTGGTCGTAGAAATCGATGATCAGCTCGGCGAGGGGAATATCGAAATGCAGAACAACTCGACCGGCAGCGGGGTATTCCTGCTCGATGAAGATTGCCCTGCGCTTGGTCGCCAGATCCATTACGGAGCCGTAGAAGGACTCCGGGGTGAACACCTGAATGCGCATCCAGGGCTCCCGGACTTCTTCCACCAGACTGGGATCGGGCAGGTCCGCAGGCGAGTCGATGGTGCGGGTCGATCCGTCGCGCATCAGGACCTCGTATTCGACGGAGGGGGCGGTGGCGATCAGGTCCAGCTCGTACTCCCGCTCGAGCCGCTCCTGGATGATGTCCATGTGGAACATCCCGAGGAATCCGCAGCGGAACCCGAAGTTCAGCGCCTGCGATGTCTCGGGTTCGTATACCAGGGAGGCATCGTTGAGCTGGAGCTTCTCGAGCGCATCCTTGAGGTTGCCGTAGTCTTCGCCCTCCACCGGATAGAAGCCGGCAAAGACCATCGGCTTCGGATGCAGGTAGCCCGGCAGCGCCTCGGCCGCTATTCGGCCACTCGAGGTAAACGTATCCCCAACCCGGCACTCGCGCACCGTCTTCAGCCCGGTGGCGACGTAGCCGACCTCCCCGGCCTCCAGCTGCGCAGTTGGCATCATGGCCGGCGTGAACACCCCGACCTCGAGCGGCCGCATCTGGACACCTGTCGCCATCAGGCGCAGGTCATCGGTCGTCGTCAGCCGGCCGTCCACCAGGCGCACATAGGCCACGACCCCCTTGTAGGAGTCGTAATGCGAATCGAAGATCAACGCCCGCAGCGGCGCCTCGGCGCTTCCCCCAGGGGGCGGGACGGAGTGCACGATGGCTTCGAGCAGCTCCGGAACGTGGGTGCCGTGCTTGGCCGAGATACGCAGTACCTCCTCCGGCGCCATGCCCAGCAGCGACCCGACCTCCTGCGCCACCTCATCCGGCCTGGCTGAGGCTAGATCGATCTTATTGATCACCGGCAGGATCCTTAGATCCGCCCCCATGGCCAGGTACAGATTGGCCAAAGTCTGGGCCTCGATCCCCTGGGTCGCGTCCACCACAAGGACCGCGCCTTCGCAGGCCGCCAGCGCCCGGCTGACTTCGTAACCGAAGTCGACATGCCCGGGCGTATCGATCAGGTTGAGCTCGTACTCCTGGCCATCACCCGCCTGGTAGGCCATTCGGACCGCCGAGGCCTTGATGGTGACGCCCTTCTCGCGCTCCAAGTCCATGCTGTCCAGCACCTGCTCCGTCATATCGCGATCGGAGATCGTCCCGGTGATCTGAAGCAGCCGGTCGGCAAGCGTGGATTTGCCATGATCGATATGGGCGATGATGCAGAAGTTGCGGATGTGTGTGAGGTGCATGTCGTGGCTTGGCGCTAGGGGCCGGGAGGCCTTTCACCCGCCGCAGGAAGTATACCTGAGTCGTCCGTTTGCTCTTCGCGGGGAGCGAGGCGGACCCCATCCAGCACGAGCTGCAGGTCGATCTGTGGTCCGCCCAGGACTGCCCACAGCAGGAACTCAACATTTCCCTTGGGTCCAAGCAGGGGCGATCGCAGTCCGGCCTGAGGGAAGATCCCCAGCGCCGCCGCAACCTCGGCGACCGAGAGCAAGGCCTGCAAGCGGTCGTCTTCTCCCCGGACAACGCCCCCACGGCCAACGGCCTGCTTGCCAACCTCGAACTGGGGTTTGACCAGCGCCACGACGTCGCCGCCGGGGCGCATCCAGCCCGGCAAGCGCGGCAGGACCAGCCGCAGCGAGATGAAGGACAGATCCAGGGTGACCAAATCGACCGGCTCGGGCAGCAGGTCCAGGTACCGGGCGTTGATGCCTTCCATGACGACCACCCGGGGATCATTGCGCAGGCGCCAGTGCAGGATACCTTGGCCGACATCGACCGCGTATACTCGGGCGGCGCCGGCCTGGAGCAAGCAATCCGTGAACCCCCCGGTGGAGGCGCCGATGTCGGCGCAGGTTCGCTGCCCGATCTCGATCGGCAGGCATCCCAACGCCGCCGCCAGCTTCTCGCCGCCCCGAGAGACGAATGGAGCAGGAGCGTCAAGCGTCAGCCGGCACGCACGGTCGAGTCGCTGCGATGGCCGCAGGACACGTTGTCCGTCGGCACGCAGCTGGCCGGCCATGATCAGCCGCTGCGCGGCGCTGCGGCTGTCCGCCAGCCCGCTCTCGGTCAATAGGATATCGGCACGCTCCCTGAGGGCCATGCGAGGATTCTACTTGCGCCCGCGGCAACTTGCGCAGGGCGAGGCTTGCCCCGCCCTACCCTTCCTGCTATTATCCCGCCATGCTGTCAGCCTTGCTACGAAGCATGCGCCCGCGTCAGTGGGTCAAGAACACCTTCATCTTCGCCCCGCTGGTGTTCGACCAGAAGCTGACGCAGCGCGATGCCCTGCTGGCGACGCTGGCGGGCTTCGTGCTCCTGTGCATGGCCTCGAGCGCGGTCTACCTGGTTAACGATCTCGCCGACCTGGAGGCGGACCGCCGGCACCCGCAGAAGCGGTTCCGGCCGATTGCCGCCGGCACGCTCCCGAGGCGCGTGGCTCAGGTCAGCGCTACGATCCTGTTCCTGGTGACGCTCGGCCTCAGCCTGCTGCTCAGCCTGCCTTTTGCCCTGATTGTGGCTATCTACATCCTGACCAACCTGCTGTATTCCTATCGGCTCAAGCACGTGCCGATCATCGACGTGATGGTACTAGCCTCGGGCTACGTGCTGCGGGTGGCGGGCGGCGTGGTGCTGGTCTCCGTCGAGCGGTTCTCGCCCTGGCTGTACATTTGCACCACGCTGCTGGCGTTGTTCATCGGCTTCGGCAAGCGCCGGGCCGAGATGGTGCTGATGGCTGACAGCGCCAATGAGCACCGGCGGGTGCTGGATGGGTACACCCTGCCCTTCCTTGATCAGTTGATCGTGATCGTGAGCGCCTGCGCCATCATGGCCTATTCGCTGTACACCTTCTCGGCGGAGAACCTGCCCGACAATCACTTCATGATGCTGACCATCCCCTTCGTGATGTACGGGATCTTCCGCTACCTGCAGTTGATCCACGTGCAATCGGCCGGCGGGGCACCCGACGAACTGGTGATGAGCGACTGGCCTTTGCTGGCCACGATCGTGCTCTGGGGGTTCTCCGCCGCGGCGGTGCTGTACTTCGGGACATGAGCATCGGGGAAGCGCCGGGGAAGATCATACTGCTCGGCGAGCACGCCGTTGTGCACGGCCACCCAGCCTTGGCGGCGCCAGTTCACCAGGTTCGGGCCCGGGCTGAGCTGGTAGTCCCAGGCGGAGAGCCCCTGCCCGATCTGCGGGTTGAAGCGCCGGATGTCGGCCTCTCTGTTTGGCTATACGAACTGGCCCCCGACTCAGCCATCGCCCGGGCCTTGCGCCTGACACAGCAGGCTCTCGGGCTCCCCGCACTCCCTCAGGCCCGCCTGCACCTGACCTCCACAATCCCGGTGGCCTCAGGCCTGGGGTCTGGCGCGGCAATCACCCTGGCCATCGTTCGTGCGCTCTCGGCCCATGCCAATCGGGCCCTCTCCCTCGAAGAGCAATCGGCGATTGTGTACGAAGTCGACAAGATCCACCACGGCACCCCCTCCGGCATCGACAATACCGTGATTACCTATGGCGTACCTATCCGGTATCAAATTGGCGCTCCGGTTCAGCGTCTGCAACCGGGAGTCGGCCTGCCCCTTCTGATCGCTGACAGCGGCACCCCCTCTCCCACCGGCCATGCCGTCGCCCACGTGCGCGCCCGCCTGCAGCACTCGCCGAGGCAGACGCAGTCGGCCTTCGACAGCATCCACCAGCTGGTGGAGCGCGGTGCCTTGGCTGTGCAAAGTGGCGACCTTGAAGACCTCGGTGGGTGCATGAGTGCCAACCATGCCCAGCTGCAGGCACTCGGGGTGAGCACCCCAGTCCTGGACCAGTTGGTGGCCGCGGCTCAGGAGGCCGGCGCCTTGGGAGCCAAGCTCTCCGGTGCCGGCATGGGCGGAAACGTCGTCGCACTGGTCCCGCTCTCCAGCACGGCCGCCGTCACGCAGGCCCTGCGTCAGGCGGGCGCTGCCCGCATCCTTCAGACCGAGGTCCCAGCATGATCTTCCTTAAGCTCGGCGGATCGCTGATCACCGACAAGTCGCAGCCTGAGGTCTGCCGCCTGGCGGTGCTGCACCGCCTGGCGGACGAGATCGCCTCCGCCAGAGCGAGGCGGCCGGAGATGCAGCTGCTCCTCGGCCACGGCTCCGGCTCGTTCGGCCACGTGGCGTCTGCCCGCTACGGAACGCACCAGGGCGCCTCGACCCCTCAGGCGTGGCTGGGGTTCGCCGAGGTGTGGCGAGTGGCCAACCGGCTGAACCGGCTGGTCGTCGACGCCTTGTTGGGCTCCGGCTTGCCGGCCATGTCCTTCCCTCCCTCGGCGTCCGCCATTGCCGAAGGCGGGGAGATCCAGCAGCTGGCGGTCGAAACCGTGCGTCTGGCCATCGAGCGAGGTCTACTGCCCGTCGTCGCCGGTGACGTCGCCTTCGACCTCGGCCGAGGATCGACGATCCTCTCCACCGAGCGCGTGTTCTCCTACCTGGCCCTCCGACTGCACCCCAGCCATCTGCTGCTGGCGGGCGTCGAGCCCGGCGTGGTGCGCGGCTACCCGAGCGGAACCGAGGTGATGCCCACGGTCACAGACCACGATCTTGAGACACAGGGGATTGGCGGCGCCAGCGCCACCGATGTCACAGGGGGGATGGCCGACAAGGTGCGCCATGGCGTGAGCATGGCCCGGTCCGTGCCGGGGCTCGTGGTGCGCATCTTCTCCGGGATGCAGCCGGGGGAGGTCGAACGAGCCCTGCTGGGCGATCCGGTCGGAACGCAGGTCCTGGGGGACAAGTAGTCCGGCATCCGCCAACCACGGCGGCGGACCCCGGCCATCTTGCGTTTGGCGAGCCCCTGCCCTAGACTACTGTCGTCCCCCGTTCGCCGGGCACCTTATTCCCCCACACCCGCCCGGCGCGCAGCGTGGAGGAAATCCATGTCCGAACGCAAGAAAGTCACCTTGCCGGCGCTTTTCAGCAAGGTCGCCAAGGGTGAGCCGATCACCATGCTCACCTGCTATGACTATCCGACGGCCCACCTGCAAGAGCAGGCCGGGATCGACATCATCCTGGTTGGCGACAGCCTGGGCATGACGATGCTTGGGTACGAGAGCACACTTCCGGTCACCATGGAAGATATGATCCGCCACACCCAGGCGGTGCGGCGCGGCTCGCCCAACGCCTGGCTCATCGGCGACATGCCCTACATGAGCTACCAGCCCAGCGTCGAGACCGCCATTCGCAACGCCGGCCGCTTCATGGCCGAGGCCGGCTGCGACGCCATCAAGCTCGAGGGAGGCATCGAGATGGCGGACCGCGTCGCCGGCATCGTGCGGGCGGGCATCCCGGCAATGGGCCACCTCGGCCTGACGCCACAGAGCGTCAGCGCCCTGGGCGGATTCCGGGTGCAGGGCAAAGGCGCCCGGCAGGCGAAGAAGATCGCTGACGACGCCAAGGCGCTGGAACAGGCTGGCGCCTTCGCCACGCTGCTCGAGATGGTGCCGGACCGGCTCTGTCAACTGATCACCGAGCGCGCCTCTGACAGCTTTATCATCAGCCTCGGTTCCGGCCCTCACGCACACGGGCAGCTGCTGATCTACCACGATATGTTCGGCCTGTACCCTCGTTTCAAGCCGAAGATGGCGAAGGTGTTCGGCGAGGCCGGACAGGTGATCTTGCAGGGGCTGCAGCAGTATGTGCGCGAGGTCACCCAGCGGCAATTCCCGCAGCCGGAAAACTGGTTCGGCATGACCGACGAGGAATTCGACGAGCTGCAGCGGCTGCTCCGGTAGCCTGGCCGCCGGCTCGCCCCAAGGTGCACCTCACGGGGGCGCAACTCACTTTGAGGAGGGAAGAATGGAAACGGACCTGCGCAGCCTGCTCAAGATCCCCGCTGGACGCCTGAGCGAGATCAATGCTCTCCTGCTGGATCCGGACACCCGAGTCGTGACGGACTTCCTCGACGTGGTCGCCCGGCACGGCAGCCCACGCGAGATCAACCGCAAGGCCAAGAAGGCCGGCAGCCTGCCAGTCCTGCTGTCTCGTGTCCGAAATGAGCATCCGGAGAACATGAAGCCTCTGCGCTGGTTGAAGCTGCAGCGGGATCGCGGCGCCTTCATCAGCGTCGAGGCCTTCCGCCGCAAGATCCTCGGCGATCGGGCTGCGGCCGTCGCCTTCGACAAGGAGCAGTTCGCCGTCACCCTCGAAGTCAGCGGGGCTCAGTACTTCGAGTGGGTGATCGGGGCCGCCGAGCGCGCCCTCGAGACCAGCAACTTGGTCCCGGGCCGCTTCATCCAGGTCCGCAAGATGAAGGAGCAGGAGGCCGACGGCGACCTGCCGGCGTTCGCCGCCGCCATGCAGATCATCGGCGCCAGCTATGTCGCCACCCTCGACACCAAGGGAACGGATGGCTCGAACGTGCATCTCGGCGGACCGGAGACCCTCACCGGCTATTTCGGCGGGATCGGGCAGCCCAACGAGCACGCTCTGACATGGCTCGACGAGTACCTGTACTACTACACCAACTACGGGGTCCGCCAGGTGCTCAACATTAATCCCGGCACCGTTCTGCTAGGGTACATGCTGCACCGTTTGGGGGTGGACATCGAGTTCAAGATCTCGGTCTTCATGGGGAACGACAACCCGTACGCCGCCCTGTGGACGCTACTGGGGGCGAAGCTGTTCGCCCGCAGGGATGGATCCTCCCCGCTGATCGGGTTCAACTGGAGCAACTCGATCAACAACGAGGCGATGGAGATCACGGCCCAATTCCGGCGACAGCTGGGTTTCGAGGACGTTGTGCGTTTCGAACATCACGTCACGGAGACCTGGAAGAGCATCGTCCGCCAGCCGTACAACCGCCGGGCCGAGCTCGTGCAGCTGGCCGACCATGTCGCCAACATCTCCGCCAAACACGAGGGCGGCGACCCAGAGACCGATTCCACTCGGGCGCATCCATCCGATATCCTCGACTACTTCCGAGACCGGTCGGAAATCGTGGCTTCGGGCGAGTGGGACGCCTTGAGGTTGAACTTCATGGACAAGATCGACGCTACGAACGCGACCGCTCGGGCGCTGACCGAACATGGGCTGTCGTTCATCGCCGGTCGAAATCTCCACCGCTAGGCAGGCCCGTCCGTAACCGGACAAGGAACCGCCGGGGTCTGGGAGCCACCCAGACCCCGGCGCGGTCTCAGTGTCTTGGCTGCGGGCAGTGCGGGATGCGTCGGGCGTCGGCCAGGTCTAGCCGGCCTGGCGGATGGCCTCGAGCATTCCATCGACCATCTTGCGCGCCGATCCGCCGCCGATTGCCAGGGCGGAGGGGAAATACAGGGCCTGGGTGAGCTCGGCCAGCGCCGCCCGAGGCGGGTTTGCCCCTTGCCCGATTCCGGCCAACTCCTCGCGGAACAACTCC
>JALHUE010000328.1 GCA_022866145.1 Anaerolineales bacterium
CTTCGACCAGGCACCCTTTACCATCGCCTGGGAGATCACCCGCGCCTGCGCCTACGCCTGCGTTCACTGTCGCGCCGACGCCCAGCATCGGCGCGACCCGCGCGAGCTTTCCACCCAGGATGGCTACCGGCTGCTCGAACGGTTCAAGGCCTTCGGGAGCCCGATCGTGATCTTCACCGGCGGGGACCCGATGATGCGGCCGGACCTGTTCGACCTGATCGGCTACGCGGCCGGCCTGGGACTCCGCTGTTCGCTCACACCGACCGCCACTGCCCTGCCGACCGAGGCGCGCCTGGCCCAGGCCAAGCAGGCCGGCATCCGGCGGATCGCCCTGAGTCTGGACGCGCCCCATGCCGAACTGCATGACGGCTTCAGGGGAGTGGTCGGCTCTTGGGACCGAACCATGCGCATCCTGCGTAGTGCGCAGACCGTTGGGCTGAGCGCCCAGGTCAACACGACGGTCAGCCGGCACAACGTCGATTGTCTGGAGGACATGGTGCGCTTTGTCCAGGAAGCCGGCGCCGTTCAGTGGAGCGTCTTCTTCCTCGTTCCCACCGGGCGCGGCCAGGTGCAGCAGATGATCACCGCAGACGAACACGAGCGGGTCTTTCACTGGCTCTACGATTTGTCCCAGGCATCAGCGTTCGACATCAAGGCCACGGCCGCGCCCATGTACAGGCGAGTGGCAATCGAGCGCAAGCGCCAATCCCTCGCTGACGGCGGCCGGGAGCAGGCGGACGGGGCGCTCACTTTCCAGGGTGCAGGGTTTCAGTACACCGACGGCCTGAACCGGCCGACCAAGGGGGTGAACGATGGTCGCGGCTTTCTGTTCATCTCCCACCGGGGCGAGATCATGCCTTCCGGTTTCCTCCCCCTCCCGGCCGGCGATGTGCGTGAGGTCGACGTCGTCGAGACGTATCGCACCCACCCGCTCTTTCGCGAGCTCCGCGACCCCGAGAAGCTGAAGGGTCGTTGCGGGCGTTGCCCATACAAGGTCGTGTGTGGTGGACAGAGGGGGCGTGCCTACGCCGTCACCGGCGACTACCTCGAGACCGACCCGGCGTGTGCCTATGACCCAGCCTGAGAACCTGTCGGGGGGCGAAGGACGTTCGGCGGCCGGCTCTGACCTCGATCAGTCCACCCGCTTGTTGAGAGCTTGCAGATGTGAACCCGTAGACTGCACCCCTGTATGGTTCATGCGCCAGGCCGGGCGCTACATGCCCGAGTATCGGACGATACGGGCGAGGCATGGATTGCTTGATATCTGCCGACAACCCGAACTTGCAGCCGAGGTCACGCTTCAACCGGTCCGTGCCTTCGATATCGACGCCGCCATCCTCTTCGCCGACATCCTTCTGCCATTGATCCCCATGGGGATCGATGTGCAGTTTACCGCCGGTGAGGGGCCGGTCATTCGCAACCCGGTCTCCACGGCCGAAGACGTCAACCACCTGCTTCCGGTGGATCCGCACAGGTCTTTGAGCTTCGTGCTGGAGGCGGTTGGGCTGGTGCGGAAGGAGCTGGGTGGCAGGATCCCGCTGATCGGATTCGCCGGCGCGCCCTTCACCCTGGCCAGCTATGCGATCGAGGGCGGCAGCTCGCGCAGCTTCACCAAGACAAAGCAGTTCATGTACAGCCAACCCGAGGCCTGGCGAGAGTTGATGACCAAGTTTGCCGTCCTGGTTACCGGCTACCTCGTCGCGCAAGTCGATGCCGGTGCACAGGCCGTTCAGCTTTTCGACAGCTGGGTGGGCTGCCTGAGCCCGGAGGACTACGCTGCCTACGTGCAACCGCATTCGCAGCGTGTGCTTGATGCGGTGAAGAATACGGGAGTGCCGGCGATACATTTCGGCACCGGCACTTCGTTGCTCCTGCCCATGATGAAGCAAGCCGGTGGCGAGGTGATCGGCGTGGATTCAAAGACGCCCTTGACCTGGGCGAGGCAAGCCCTTGGGCCGGGGGTTGCCCTGCAAGGCAACCTCGATCCTGCCGCCCTGCTCACGCCGCCCGACGTATTGCGCGATCAGGTCCATCGCGTGCTGCGGCAGGCGGCCGATCAGCCAGGCCATATCTTCAACCTCGGCCACGGGATCCTTCCCGAAACCCCGGTCGAGAATGTGCGCCTGGTCGTGGAGCTCGTGCATTCCTGGGCGAGGGGGACAGGAGAATGAGTCTCAACGTGGTGGGCCTTGCCGCCGCCATGGCGGCGTTCCTGGGCGTCTGGCTGGGCCATGTCTACGTTCGAAGGCTGGAGTCCGCGTCCACGACGCTTGGGGTTCCCATCGCGCTGGCGGGCTTGATCGGCCTTGGCCTCGAGGTCGCAGCGGTGCTCAGCCGGAGCCCGATAGTCTCGGCCGGCCTGGGTATCTTGGGGATGACAGCCTTATGGGACATGCTGGAGCTCCGCCGACAGGCCCGGCGCGTGGCCGCGGGGCATGCGCCCGCCAACCCGTCCAACCCGCGGCACGCACGGCTCCTGCTCGAAGGCCGGGCTACCACCGTCGATTGGATGGCGCGCGAGCCAGAGGGGCATCGACTCACACCCGAGGAACTGGCCGCTCACGTCCGCAAGCTTCAAACCGTTCCGGGGCCGATCGAAAGGCGAGGCGCATGACTCTCTTCGGACCGGCCCTTGGCATCGTCACCTTGCTCGTTATCGGTATGGGATTCGTTTGGGTAGTTCGAGCGGAGTACTACTTTGGCTACCTTTGGTGGCCGTACGTCATGGGGGCTGGTACCGCATTGGTCGTTGCATCGCTGTTCGTGCCGTCGGTTTGGGTATCGGCGCTCCTGGGGGTGCTGGGCGCATCGCTGGTTTGGGGGTCGACCGAGCTGAAGAACCAGGCGGTGCGCACCGAGCTGGGCTGGTTCCCCTTCAACGCCGGGCAAAAGTTGCAGCCGCCATTCGCCGATCGAATTCGTCGATGGGGCGCGCCGGCACTGTGAGCCACATGACGCCGACCGAGAAACGCGATGTGGTCGTGATCGGGGGCGGCATCGCCGGCCTGGCAGCAGCGCGCTGGCTCGTCGAACAGCGGCCCGATATCAAGTTGACCCTATTCGAGGAGGACACACGCCTGGGAGGCAAAGTCCTCACCGAGCGCCTCGACGGCTTCGTCATCGAGGGCGGCCCAGACACGTTCCTGGCGTACAAACCGCGCGGGGTCGGTCTTTGCCGCGAGATGGGGCTGGAGGCTCGCCTGGAAGGCACGAACCCAGACCGACGCCGGACTTTCGTTCTCCGCGAGGGAAGGCTCTTTGACCTGCCGGAGGGGTTGACCGGGCTCATCCCTTCGCGCTTCGGCCCTATGCTCAGGACCGATCTGATATCACCGCTCGGGAAGATGCGCATGGGGTTGGAGGTTTTCATCCCGCCGAGAGCCCCAGGGAGCGACGAGAGTCTGGCCTCGTTCGTGCGGCGCCGATTGGGCCCAGAAGTCTACGACCGAATGGTCGAGCCCCTGATGAGCGGCATCTACGCCGGCGATGGCAACCGTCTGAGCCTGGCGGCGACCTTTCCCCAGCTGCGGGAGACCGAGCTCAGGTATGGCAGCCTGACCCGCGGGATGCTCCATGCCCTTCGGGACAACGGGAAGGGACATCAGCCGGCGCAA
>JALHUE010000329.1 GCA_022866145.1 Anaerolineales bacterium
AGCCCCCATCCTGCGAGAGCGCGGCGTGCCCGAGGAGGTCATCCGCTGCATCCTCAGCCACGCCGAACATACCGGCGTGCCGCGGCAAAGCCGGATGGAGATGTGCCTGTACGCCTGCGACGAGCTTACGGGCCTGATCACTGCCGTGGCCTTGGTGCGTCCGTCGCAGTCGGTCCTCGACCTGACTGCCAAGTCGGTCCGCAAGAAATGGGCAGACACGCGCTTTGCCGCCGCCATCGACCGGCGGCAGATCGAGGCCGCCGCCGCCGACCTGGGAGTCGAGCTGTGGCAGCACGTCGAGAACGTGATCCTGGACATGCGGACCGTGGCGCCGGTCCTTGGCCTCGACGGTGCGCCGGCTGACTAGCCCAGGGCTCGGCGCCCCGAACCCACCCTGCTGGTATAATGCCATTTCCCGCACACACGCCTGAGGCA
The DNA here is from genome assembly GCA_022866145.1 of Anaerolineales bacterium. Classification (NCBI taxonomy): domain Bacteria; kingdom Bacillati; phylum Chloroflexota; class Anaerolineae; order Anaerolineales; species Anaerolineales bacterium. The sequence continues at coordinate 436 of JALHUE010000329.1, forward strand.
CACGCTGCATGCTAGATCAGGGCCCCTCAACCTCACGGGTATGTCCCACTTGCGGCACGCGGCTGGCGCCGAGCGCAACCCGCTGCGTGGTTTGCGGGACGGAACTCAAGAACGACGCTTCGCGGCAGTCCTTCCGCCGCAGCTCGCAGCTGACCCTGTCCCTTCCGATAGCAATCGGGCTGCTGGCCGTGTTTGCCCTGCTCGCCGCCGGCATTACCTTCGCCGCCACTCGCCTGACTGGCGTCGGCGGGGAACGCACCCCCACCCCAACCGCCTCGGCGACCGCCACCATCACCCTGACTCCGGCGCCGACGTTCACCGAGACTCCCGTCCCCACGCCAACAGCGCTGCCACCACTGGAGTACACGATCGTCGCCAACGATACCTGCGGCGGCCTGGCGTTCCGCTTCCAGGTCGCAGTGCGATCGATCATTGAGATCAACAACTTGAGCCCGGACTGCCTGCTGTCCGTCGGACAGCAGATCCTGGTCCCTCAGCCCACGCCGACGCCCTTGCCGCCGCCGACATCCACCCTGCCCCCTGAGGAAGCCACCCGGGCCGCTTGCGAGACGATCACCTATACCGTCCAGGCCAACGACACCCTGGGCGCCATCGCCCAGAACTACAACGTTGTGATGCAGGCGATCATGGAGTTCAACGGAATGACCGGCGAGACGGTCTTCGTCGGCCAGGTGCTGGTCATCCCGCTATGTGAGCGGGTCCCGACGGCGGGCCCCTCCCCCACCGCCACTCCGCCACCGCCCTACGCGGCCCCGAATCTGCTGCTGCCGCGCGACGGCGAACCCTTCACGCTGGCGAATGACAGCGTGGCCCTGCAGTGGGCCTCGGTCGGTGAGCTTCGCGAGAACGAGCGCTACAAAGTCACGATCGATGACATCACCGACGGCACCGGCAATGTCCGCGACATTGCCTACGTGACCGACACCAAGTACCTGGTGCCGGTGAGTCTAAGGCCCCCGGAGGCTACGCCTCACGTCTTCCGCTGGTGGGTGGTCGTGGTGCGTGAGGTGGGCACGACCGCAGCCGGCGAGCCTCGCTTTGAGGAGGCCGGTGCCCTGAGCGCGAGGCGGGTGTTCGCTTGGTCAGGCGCAGCCACCAGCGCTGCCACCCCGACCCCCTGAGCCTGGCGGGCCACCGCCCGCCCACCAAGCTGATGGTTGGCAATCCGGCCTCAGGCGCGGAGCGGGGATCCGGCCGGCCTGGCATCGGGGGCCGTCTACCGGGCCGCTCAATACCGCGAACTGGGCCTACTCAGAGAGAACGTGGCTGGGTCAACCTGACCAGAGACGGCCAGGGCCGCCGACGCCGCCTTCAGGGGACCGGTCCAAGCGCCTTAATGGTTTCCCCTACGCGCGCCGCCGATTGCGCCAGCGCGGCCTGCTCATCCGACTCCAGCCGGTATTCAATCACCTTCTCCATCCCCTTGCGCCCGAGCTGCACCGGGACCCCGAAGAAGATGCCGTGCTGGCCATACTCCCCTTCCAGGTAGACCGAAGCCGGCACGATCAGATGCCGGTCGGACAAGATCGCCTCGACCATTTGCGCCAGGGCCGCCGCCGGCGCATAGAATGCAGAGCCCGTCTTCAGAAGCCTGACGATTTCCGCCCCGCCGTCGCGGGTGCGCTGGACGATTGCCGCCAGGCGCTCCGGCGCCAGGGCTTCGGAGAGCGGGACGCCCGCCACATTCGAATGGCGCGTGAGCGGAACCATGTCATCGCCGTGCCCGCCAAGCACATAGCAGTTGACGTTCTGCACGCTGACCTGTAGCTCTTCAGCCACGAAGGCTCGCATGCGCGCCGAGTCGAGGATCCCCGCCTGGCCGATTACACGCCGGCGTGTCAGGCCCGTGACCTTCATCGCCAGAAACGCCATGGCATCCAGCGGATTGGTGAGCATGATCAGGATCGCTTGCGGTGAGTGCTCCATCGCACTCGTCACCGCCTCGCGCACGATCCGGCTGTTGGCGGCCAGCAGGTCCTCCCGGCTCATCCCTGGCTTGCGCGGCAAGCCGGCGGTCATCACGACGATGTCCGAGCCGGCGCTGGCGGCGTAGTCGTTGGCGCCGACGACTTGCACATCCGAGCCGACGATCGGCAGCGACTGGAGCAAATCCAGCGCTTTGCCCTGGGGAAGACCCTCAACGACGTCGATCAGCACCAGATCCGCCAGCTGGCGTTCAGCCAGCCAGTGGGCGGTGGTGGCGCCGGTTTGTCCGGCGCCGATGATGGTGACCTTCGCCATGTTGGCTTCCTCCCGGGCTCAGTCCGGGCGCACAGGCGCCCGGCTGACACGAATCCCCCGGCCGGCTGCGACCCAGCCGATCTGCCACCCCTCTTTGCCGACCGCACGCAGCGAGGACAGCAGGGGCTCAAGGTCGTCAGGCGCGACCGACAACAGCAAGCCTCCTGAGGTCTGAGCATCAAACAGCAGCATCTGCCAGGGCAGCGGGATGCCGGCCTCGAATTCAACGTTCGGCCCAAAGTAGGCGTGGTTGTCCACGCTGCCGCCCGGGTAGTTGCCGGCTTCGGCGTAGCCCAGCGCGCCCGAGAGCAAGGGGATGTCCGGGGCGTGCAACTCGAGCCCAACCCCGGAGGCCTGGGCCATCTCCCAGGCATGGCCGAGCAAGCCGAAGCCGGTGACATCGGTGGCGCCGCGCACGCCATGCCGCAGGGCAACTTGCGACGCTTCCCGGTTCAAGGACTGCATCCACTGCACAGCCTCGGCGACATGTTCGGGCTGGGCCTTGCCGCGCTTCAGCGCCGTCGTCGTTACGCCTGTCCCGAGGGGCTTTGTCAGCACCAGGCCGTCGCCGGGGCGGGCTCCGCCCTTGCTCATCAGCGACTCCAGGGCAACCATGCCGGCTGCCACCAGGCCGTACTTGGGCTCCTTGTCCTGGACGGTGTGGCCGCCGGCGATCACGGCCCCTGCCTGGCGCACCTTGTCAGCCCCTCCGCGCAGGATTTCCTGCACCACCTCGGGATCAAGATCGACCGGCACGGCAGCGATGTTCAACGCCAGGAACGGCGTCGCCCCCATGGCATACAGGTCCGATAGCGCATTGGCGGCCGCGATCGAACCGTACTCGTAGGGATCGTCGACGACCGGCGTGAAGAAGTCCGTCGTCAGAACGAGAGCGGTCGTATCGTCGAGCCGCCAGACGGCAGCGTCGTCCGGCGTTGATAGCCCAAGCACCAGGTCAGGATAGTCTTCCGGGCGGAAGATCTCCTGAATGGGGCGCAGCACCTGCGCCAGCGCTTCAGCGCTTAGCTTGGACGCTCAACCGGCACAGGAGGACAGGCTGGTGAGCCGGACCTCCCGTCCTGAGGTTGCCCTGGGTGCGCTCATGGCTGCCTATGTCCATCGTCAACCGGTCCGCCGCCCGGACATGCCGCCGGCCTTGGCCCATTGCCATCGGCCGGGATCCGGCGGCCTGCTCCGCCAAAGCCCTCCGCCGCACACCCGCCAGGCTGGGCGGCAACGCTCCGGCGCGCCCAGCGGAACGGGGAATGCCTACGACTCGGGTAGCAGCCCATAGCCGAAGGCGATCCCCAGCATGGCCCCGGCGCCGGCCATCAGGAGGACCCACAATAGGACGTTATCCACCAACACACCGATCAGCAGACCGAACACGCTGCCGATCCCCATCGCCACAAGAGTGGGCACGAGCACTTTCCACAAACCTTGAACCATCCTCACCCTCCAGGCACCGACAGCAGAATTCTAGGGGCTGGGCACACGACCGTCAAGAGCGGATCTGCCCGCGGCGCCCTCAGTCGCTCGGGCGCAGCAGCGGCGGCAGTTCGATCAGCGCTTGAGCCAGGCGAGTGCCATGCCAGGTGATCAGCGGGCCTGGGATCCTATGCACCCTGCCTCGTTGGACCGCCGGCGTGCCGGCGAGAAGCTCTACCAGCCGGTCTACCTCCGGGTCGGAGAAGACGTAGGGCTCGTCAGGCAGGAGGATGATCTCTGGCTGCTGCGCAACCACTTCCTCCGGACGCAGGCGCGGATATCGCACGTCCCGCTCACCGGGCGGCTGGGGGGAGGCCAGCCCAAGGTCCGCCTCGAGCGGGTATCGGCGGTCGCGCCCGGCAAAGACGTTCTCACCGCCGCAGCATGCCAGCACGTCATGGGCATAGGTCTGGCGGTTGAAGGTCATCCACCAAGTCCCAGCCTGCTCATGGTCCTCCATCCAGATCGGGGCGAAGACCCGAGCCATACGCCCCGCGTTCGCTGCGCTCCGGGTCCACTCCAGCGTTATCTCCAGCGTCTTCAGCCGCGGGATCGCCGGGCTGGCGCGAAACAACTCCACCACCGTCCACAGCACTTGGATCGCCTCCGCCGTGCTGCTGGGAAAGCTCAGCCAGACCCTCAGACCGAGCGACTGCATCTGTTCCACGGATTCCCGGGAGGTCTCTTCCTGGTTGGCGATCACCAGGTCCGGCGTCAGGGCAAGGATGCGGTCGATCTCGGGAGACCGCGTCCCCCCTACCGTTGCCCGCGCCGCCGGCGGCCGGCAGAAGTCGGTCACCCCGACCACGACCTCGCCGAGCCCCAGCTCAAACAGGCTCTCGGTCATCGAGGGGACTAGGCACACCACCCGTTGCGGCGGCTGCCGGAACACCAGCAGGTCGGAATGGCCATTTCCGCCGGGCATGGGGTCAGCCATGGAGCCGCCAGCCTGCGAGATGGCAGGCCGGATCAGGCCAGATCGATGCGGCGGAAGCGCTCAACATAGCGCGGGGATTCGGGCGGGCTGGCTGGATCGAGCATTCGATCCTGCAGGCGGCTCACCAGGGCCTCGGGGTCGCCGATCTGGCTGACATGCTGGCGCAAGGCCTGAATCTTGCGGTCGAAGAACGCGGTCACGTCAATGACCGTATTGGGTGTTTGCGGGATGGCAACGTACACCTGGGATACCTTGTGGGGCTCAAGCCCTTCCTGCAGCAGTTCGGGGAAGAACATCCGCGAGCCGGCTGCCGGGAACACCGCGTCCAGCGTGACCTGTCCCGCCGCCCGGTGGTCCGGGTGGTTGATGTAGCGATCGCTCGGAAAGAAGTTGGTCGGGTCGCAGGTGACCACCACCGTGGGCTTGGCCTGACGGATGGCCCGCACCACCTCACGCCGCAGGTCCAGGTCGGGGACCAGATAGCCGTCAGGATAGTCAAGGAAGTGGACCTGGCTCACGCCCAGGATGGAGGCTGCCGCCCGTTGTTCGGCCTGGCGGGTAGCGGCCAGTCCAGCGGGATCGGTCCCGTCGTCGGCGCCCTTGTCCCCCCGGGTGAGCAGACAGTACTCGATCTGCCTGCCTGCCTGCGCCCACAGGGCGAGAGTCCCGCCGCAGAAGAACTCCGGATCATCGGGGTGAGCCAGGACAACCAGGACGCGGGCTGCGGGCGCGGCGGGCTGCATTCCGCCTACCCGACCGGGGCCCGCCCGCAATCGCACTCGCCGTTTTGGTGCTTGTCGCAGGGCGCCTTGGACTTGGCCTCCAAGGCTTTGAATTCCTCATAGGGCTGGATCTCGTGCTTGAGGAACTCCGCCCGCCGGCCGTCGTCGAACACCACGATCACCGCCTCCTTGAGCGGAATGACGTCGTGCACTTTGGCTTCTCCCATCGGGGTGATGACGCGCTTGTTTCGCTTTGGCAAGTGCTTGCGAGCCTCGGCATAATGCTCATACTCATAGACCAGGCAGCAGCGCAGCCGACCGCACATCCCGGTGATCTCCTGGGGGTTGAGAGAGATCCCTTGCGCCTTGGCCATCTTGATCGAGATCGGGCTGAACTCGGTCAGGAAGCGCGAGCAGCAACGCTCCTCCAGCCCGCAGGCGCCCATTCCGCCCAGGATCTTGGCCACGTCGCGTGGTCCGACCAAGCGGGTCTCGACTTGCGACTTGCGGTAGGTGCGCTGCATTTGGCGGCGCAGCTCTTTCAGGTCGACCTTCTCGTCGCCCTCCGAGCTGTACAGCAGCACCAAGCGCGAGCCATCGAACGAAAACTCGGCCCGGGCAATCTTGATGCTGCTCAATTCTAGTTCCGCCGCCCGGGCGCGGCATTCGATCATGGCTTCAAGCTCACGCCGCTGCCACATTCGCCGCAGCACAAGTTCTTGGGCGGTTCCCCGGCGTTCGATCGGCTTCCAGCTGCCTTCGGACGGGGCTCCCGGATCGGTGACGTAGCTAACGACCTCGCCCATCTCCCGGCCGCGGGAAGTGCTGACCAACACCTGATCCCCGGGACGCAGGTCGTCGACTTGGGCGGCGTCGAAGTAGTACAGCTTGCCCAATGGCTGGAAGCGCACAGCCACGACCCGGGACGCAGCAGTCGTATCACTCATGTAACATCATCCGTCGATACCATCCACAGTGGCGCCATCATAGCACATCCAAGCCTGGCACCCCGCCAGGCGATCCACAGGTCCCACCCGTTGCACCTTGGCGGGCGAGGTCAGTCCACCATCTCCAGGGGAATTGTGGCCGGCTGACGCGTCGCCTGCAGGCTGAGCCGGGCCGCGATCTGCTGAGTGATTGAGACCAGCGCCCTGGCCACCGGGCCCTCGGGGTGCGAGACCACGACCGGTTTCCCGGAGTCGCCGGCGAGGCGCACCTCGGCCTGCATCGGGATCGCTCCCAGGAACGGCACGCCGGCCTGCTGGGCAAGAGCCTCGCCGCCTCCCTGGCCGAAGACGTCATACCGCGTTCCATCCGGCAGCTCCAGGTAGCTCATGTTTTCGACCACTCCCAGCAGCGGCACGTCCATGGTGCGGAACATCTCCAGCCCGCGTCGCGCATCCTCGAGCGAGACCTTCTGCGGCAGGGTCACGATCACGCCCCCGGACAGCGGCAGCGTCTGGGTCAGGCTGAGTTGGGCATCGCCGGTGCCGGGCGGCAGATCGACAATCAGGTAGTCCAGTTCCCCCCAGGCCACGTCGGCGATGAACTGACGGATGGCTGAGTGCAGCATTGGACCGCGCCAGATCAGGGGCTGCCCCGGGGGAACGAGGAAAGCGATGGACATCACTCTGACGCCAAAGGCTTCGGCCGGCACCAGCTTGCCCTGGACCGGTTCGGGCAGTGACTGGATTCCCATCATCGTTGGCACGTTCGGGCCATAGATGTCGGCGTCCAACAAACCGACTTTGGCGCCGGCCTCGGCCAGGGCGACGGCCATATTGACCGCCACCGTGGTCTTGCCCACCCCGCCCTTGCCCGAGGCCACCGCCACCGCATTGCGGATCGGCTGTCCCGGCTGGCCTCGTGTCCGTCCATCGGAGCGGACGGCGAACGTCAGGCGCACCTCGGCTTGCGTGACCCCTGGCACCGCCAGGACCACCTGACGGGCATCGGTCTCCAGCTGGGCCTTGTACGGAGAGGCAGGGGTGGTCAGTTCGAGAGAGAAGCCAACCTCCCCGCCCCGGATCTGCAGGTCCTTGATCATGCCCAGCGCCACCAGATCCTGGCCAAGCTCAGGCTCCTGAACACTGGCCAGGGCAGCAAGGATGGCAGCCTGGGTCGGGCGGGATTCATCGGGCATATTGACTCACTCCCATTCGGCGTACGTCAGAAGCGCAGGCACGCGGCCGGTACTCGGCCAAGACAACCCGGCGGGAGAGGGGCGCTCAGAGCTGGCTCTGAGCCCCGCCCGGCTCATTGAAGAGCGAGGCCGAGGCTAGCTGCGGGCTAGGGCTGAGGTAACCGATGACCTCGGTCCGGGCGCGTTCGAACTGGCGGACAAGCTCGCTCTCATCGCCGCGAAAGCGACGCACCGACTGGGAGGCGCAGGCCGTACAACCCCGCATCGCCCGGAAGGAGTCGGTGTGACAACTGATGCAGCCGCTGAGCCGAATCAACAGCAGGGAAAAAGCGAGCTGGTCCTCGGAAGCATCGGGCGAGCAGCAGGCGCGATCGACCAGCTCGCGCCAGGTTGTCCCCCGGAGATTCCGCAAGGTGGGGGCGACGCGCATAGGGAAAAGGATGTCAGTGTCGTCCTGATACACGGCACACCTCTCGGTGAGTGCTCAGGCCGGCTTGGCTGCCTTGGCGGCCTCTTTCTCTGCCCGGACCGTCTCTTCCCGCCGGTAGTTCTGTGGGCGGATCGAGGCGTAGTACGAGACCGGCTTGGACAGGCGCTGCTTGTCGAAGATGTTCGTCCGGGCTCGATCATAGGTGGAGAGTTCGAAGTCGTGATCCATCTTGATGGCGTCGAATGGACAGTACTCGGCGCACAACCCGCAGTTCATGCAGATGTCGACGTCGATGAAGAACTCCATCGGCGCCGGGATCGGCCGGCGTGTCTCCGGATTGACCGAACGCACAATCCAGATGCACTGCGGCGGGCAGACCTTGGCGCAGATGCCGCACGATGTACAGCGGTCTTGCCTCTGCCCATCGGGCCCTTCCTCATACACCAGGAAGGGGATGAAGCGGAACTCCTCCGGAACCGGAAGTCGTTCCTCCGGATACTGAACCGTGAACACACCCTTGGCTTTGGTGCTCTGTCGGGTGGCGAGACTTTCCGACCGGCGGCCGAGGTAGCGGATGTCCTCGATGTAGGTGTCGAGGAAGTGCTTGCCCGTAACTAGCATGCCCTTGATCACGCCGCTTCCGTACATACCTCACTCCAGCGATCGGTCGGCAGGACCCGTCCGCCTACCGATCGACCTCGCCCAAGACGATGTCAATCGACCCCAGGATCACCACGGCATCCGCGATCTTCTGCCCCCGGCACATCTGTGCCAGCGAGGTTAAGTTGATGAACGAGGGCGAGCGGATATGGTAGCGATACGGATTGGCCTTCCCATTCGAAACCAGGTAGAAGCCCAACTCGCCCTTGGGATTCTCGACCCGGCCATACGACTCACCGGCCGGGACGCGCACCTGGTATTGCGGCTTGCCGGTCATGATCTCGCCGGGAGGCAGATCCCGCACAACCTGCTGCAGGATGCGCAGGCTCTGCCGCATCTCGTCAAACCGGATCAGGAAGCGGTCGTAGATGTCCCCATGCTGTCGGGTGCACACGTCGAATTCGAGCCTGTCATAGATCGAGTACGGCTCAGCCCGCCGCACGTCGTACGGCACGCCGGAGGCGCGCAGCACCGGGCCGGCCGCCGACAGGGCGATGGCCTGCTCGGCGCTCAGCACCCCGACGCCGATTGAACGTTCGCGCACGATCTCGTTCTTGACCAAGAACCGTTCCAGCTCATCGAGCTTGGGCGGCAATCGTTCCTGGACCAGCCTCTTGACCATGCCGAAGGCGTCCTGGGTCAGATCGCGGGCCACGCCGCCGAAGCGGAAGTAGTTGCACATCATGCGGGATCCCGAGACCGCCTCGAAGACGTCCAGGATCAGCTCACGCTCATTGAAGCAGTACATGACCGGCGTGAAGTAAGCTCCCAGATCGTTGAGCAGGAAGCCGATTGCGAGCATGTGATTGATGATCCGGGTCAGCTCGGCCATCATCACCCGGATGTAGTCCGCCCGCTCAGGAGGCTGGATTCCCATCAACTTCTCGACGGCCAAGGCGTAGCCAAAGTTGTTGCTCATCGAGCACAAGTAGTCGAGACGATCCGTGAACGGCATGTTCATCAGGAAGGTATTGCGCTCGCCGAGCTTCTCGTGGTTGCGGTGCAGGTAGCCCATGACCGGGCGCAGGTCGACGACCGTCTCGCCATCCAGCCGGACAACCATCCGGAAGACACCGTGGGTCGAAGGGTGCTGCGGCCCGAGGTTGATGACGATCTGTTCCGTGTCCAGCCCGCCACCGCTCCCGTCGCCATTGCCCTGGATCTTCCCGAGCCCGGCGTACAGAGCGACGTCCTCTTGCGGGACCCACCCCTCGGGCGAAAACTCCGAGGGATAACTGACGTTGTGGCCGTAGGGCACCTTGTCCTCGATCCGGTAGACCTGGCCCTCCGGCCATCGATTCTTGAACGGTTTGGCTTCTTCCTCGTAGTAGGCCTCGTGCCAGTCCTTGCGCATCGGGTGCCCGCCAAAGCCCTCCCACATCAGGATGCGCCGCAGGTCGGGGTGTCCATCAAAGCGCACCCCGAACAAGTCCCACGCTTCGCGCTCCTGGAACTCGGCGCCGGGGAACAGCGGCACGAGCGACGGCACATGCGGCTCCTGCCGCGGCACCTGGGTCTTGAAGACCAGGGCTGGGCCGCCCTCAAGGCGATAGGCGTGGTAGACGACCTCCATCAGGTCTTCGGCGAGGTAGTCCACGGCCGTCACCGAGGACAAGTAGCGGAAGCCCATCTGGTCGCGCAAGGCTGTGGCGAAAGCGGTCAGGCCTTCGGGCTTGACGAGATAGCCGGTATACCCCTGACGGCTGTCCTGGCTGACCATCCCGGGGAAGCGCGTCTCCAGGTTGTCAACATGCACATCGATCGGCTGATCAGTCATCGCTGGGGACCTCTCGCCTGGCTCTGGCCGGACATCGTCAGGCTTCCTCCGGCCCGGAGCCGGAAGCGGCAGCCGGGATTCGAGGCAGGTCGCGCAGGTTGATCAGATCCGGGCCGAGGACCGGGATCGGCAGCGGTTCGAGTGCGGCCTTCTGGTAACCGGGGATAGCCTTGATCGGCTGGGCTGCGATCTTCTTGTGCAACACCAGGAAGCCATGGATCAACGCCTGCGGAGTTGGCGGGCAGCCCGGGACGTAAACGTCCACCGGCAGGAACTGGTCCACGCCGGAGACCACGTTGTAGCCTTCCTTGAAGGGTCCGCCGCCGGAAGCGCAGGCCCCCATCGCCATCACGTATTTCGGCTCGGGGACCTGGTTGTACAGCCGGACGATCTGGGGGATCAGCTTCTTGGTCACGGTCCCCGAGATGATCATCAGATCGGTCTGGCGGGGGCTGGGCCGCATGACCTCCATGCCGAAGCGGGCCATGTCATAGCGGCTGGTGGCCGTGGCAATCATTTCGATGGCGCAGCAGGCCAGGCCCCAGAACATCGGCCAGACAGATGACCGCCGGCCCCAGTTGTAGATCTTGTCCAGGGTTGTAATCGTTACCTGTCCGCGCAGGTCTTCGGGGATCGGATACTCGGGGTTGCTCAGGTCGTCTGGCATCTGGCCTTCCTCGCGGCGGGGGGCCCGCGAGCTTGGGTTCTTGGGCCCCCAGCGGGGAATTATAACCGTGCGAGCAGGGGTGTCAAGCTTCGGCTCAATTTCTGATATGTCGTTTGACAAAATTCAACTCCAACCCTACAATGGCCTGCGTGACCGACGCCTCGCAAGTTGCCATCGTGCGCCACCTCAAGCAGCATCGTGACTCGACCGTGGTCGAATTGGGCCGCGCCCTCGGGAGAACCAGCGTGACGGTTCGCCACCATCTTGCCCCCCTGCAGCAGGCCGGCCTGGTGGAGGCCCTCCCCCGCCGCCACCTGCGGGGACCCGGCCGCCCCGAGAAGGTCTATCGCCTGACTCCGCTGGCCGACGATCTCCTCCCGGAGAACTACGCGGAGTTGGCCTGTCGACTGGTCGACCATCTGCTTCAGACGGTGCCTGAGGCGGAAGCGGCCCGCATCCTCTCCGGGAGCGCTCGGGATCTGGCTCGCCGACTGGCCGAGGGGTGGCCGGACGGCCTGCCGGCCCGCCGAGACCTCTGCCTACAGGCTCTTGAGACCCGGGGCTACTTCCCGTCGTGGACGGGTTCGCAGGAGGCCGGCCAGCTGAGGCTGACGCACTGCCCCTACTGGTCCGCCGCAATCCATTCGCCGGCGCTGTGCCAGTTTGACACCAGCCTGTTGGGCGGGCTGCTCGGCGCCAGTGTGACCCTCGAGCACACCTTCGCTCGGGGCGACCCGGACTGCGAGTTCCGGGTTGCGGTTGACACGCTGCCTGCTTACCGGATAAAATAGACATGCTTAGGAACTATTCTTGCCGGGGACACCGGCGTGGCGTGGAGGGTGGTCACAGTGGAAACAATCTCGGTCTCGGACATCCAGACTCACAACATCACGTTGACCCCTGCGGCCGCGGCCCGGGTGCGCAGCCTGCTAGTCGAGCGTAACCTGCCCGATTACGGCCTGCGAATCTTCGTCTCCGGCGGCGGCTGTTCCGGCCTGCAATACGGGATGGCGCTTGAGGGCCAGCCGCGCCAGGATGACCTGCGCTTAGGCGCCGGGGAGGTGGATGTGATCATCGACCCGGTGTCGATCGGTTATCTCGGGGGAGCCACCATCGACTACGTCGACGACCTGATGGGGGGAGGCTTCAAGATCGAGAACCCGAATGCCGTCGCTTCCTGCGGCTGCGGGCACTCCTTCCGCACCGCCGGCCAGGCCGACAGCCAGTCATCCGGCGGTTGTGATTGCGGCTAGGAACGTCGCCTGAAACGCACACCAAACGCAGGTCGCGGTCCGACCTGCGTTTGCTTTTGGATGGGCTCAATGCCGGAGACTGGTCCGATCCTCTTCACCCTGGAGCACGCCCAGCGGGTTCTAGCCCGCATCCGACCGGCGGTCGCCGAGATGGTGCGGGCGTCTCGGGAACTGCAGGTGCTGGCGCCCTCCGTTCGCCGGGTCAGCGACAGGCTGGCCCGCAACGGAGGAAGTCGCCCGTCCGCCGCAATGGTCAGCCTGATGGGCAGCCTGCAGCGAGCGTTGGTCACGATCCAGTCGGAGGGCGTCCTGGTCAAAGACGTCGCCCGGGGTCTGCTGGATTTCCCCGCCCTGCGAGACGGGCGCGTCGTGCTCTTGTGCTGGATGCACGGTGAGGTGGAGATTGGCTTCTGGCACGAAGAGTACGCTGGCCTTCCCGGTCGGCAGCCGCTGGATGGAATCTAGCGGCCGCGCAAGACCGAGACCAGCAAGCCGAAAGCTCCGATGATCACCAGGCCGGCGATCGGCAGAATCGGCGGAATTGCGGTACCCGACAAGCTGCCAGCTTCGAAGGTCGGATAGACCGGCGGCGGCGGCGGGGTGTACGTCGGCAAGCGTGTCGCCAGCCCGGCACCCAGATTGAACTGCGAGGCCAGGGTCGGATCGATCGTGGGCGTGATGCGCGGCGCCGGGGTTGGCGGCGGCTCGACGATCGGCAGCACGTTGGCGCCCTGGTCGACCAGCCGCACCAGCGGGGAATACACCCAGGCCACGTTCCCGGGCACGCCGGGGTAGGTGATCATGATCCAGTCGCCACCGGGTGAACGCCCGATGGCGGCCGCCTCCTGGCCGGAGTTCAACACCCCGACCTGGTCAAAGTTGGTTCCGGGACCGAGACGGACATTTACCTGATCGGGGACCAGAACCTTCGGTCCAGCGGGGGTGCTGGTGACGGTCGCCACCTGGGACAGCGGCGAAGCCGCCGCCTGCCCCGCGCTCCAGGCGAAAGCCAGCAACCAGACACCACCCAGCACGATGCGGGCAAGAACGCGCCTCAGGGTAGATGCGTTGTTAGGCATGCGGGGGGACATTATACTATGCAGGCGCAGACCGGAGGCGCCGCGGATGGACAGACCGGTTGAACAGCGAGTGTACTACGGGCGGATCGAGCCGGCCGATTTCGCCAAAGCCCTCGTGGCGAACTTCGGCCATGGAGACCTGGAAGCCCAGCAGATTGGCACGGGCGACCAGGTTGTGGTGCAGATTGCCAGCAGTCGTCACCCGACATCGGGTGGGCGTACCGCGCTGGCCGTGCATCTGACCGCCGTCGAAGACGGCGTGCTGGTCCGCATGGGCCGCCAGGACTGGCTGGGCGTGGCCGCCAGTCTGGGGGCAACAGCCTTGATGGCTCTGTTGAAGCCGATCTCCTTCGTCAGTCGGGTGGATGACTTGGCTCAAGACATCGCCGCCCTGGGCATGACGGACCGCGCCTGGGAGACGATCGATCTCACGGCCGAAACGCTGGGCGCCTCGCATGAACTCTCCGAGCGCTTGCGCCGCCTCACCTGCGCCCACTGCCTGACCGCCAATCCGGTCGGCGCCCCTGCCTGTACCGCCTGTGGCGCGCCGCTCGGGCCGGTGCAGCCGTCTGCCTGCCGCGAGTGCGGCAACTTGCTCGCCTCGGGTGGGGACCGTTGCCCGCAGTGTGGCGCCCCGGTGGTTTGATCGCCCGCCAGGCACTCCAGCGACTCTACAAGCAAAGCCGCCGAACTGGCTAGTCCGAAGGGCATTGGTTCGGTGATCGGGTTTGAGACGGGAGCAGGCGTGCCCGCTCTCCGGCGGGTCGACTTCGCCTGAGCGGGCGCAGCTTGGCGGCCGCGGTGGCCCAAGCCGCCTTCCCGGCGGCGCGGAGTTCAGGCCAGAACCCGGTCGCGCTCGGCGAGGGCCGCGCCCTCGTGGAGAGCCTTCAGGTTGGCGTCCAGCAGCGAGCGGCGCCGGGCAGGGATATGGTTGCGCAGGGCCTCGGCAAGCTCATCCAACGTCAGCGCCGGCAGCAGGCTCAGCAGCGCCCCCAGCAGCACGACATTTGCCATCCGCTTGTCACCCAGCTCCTCGGCCACCTCATTGCCGCGCACCATCACCCAGTCGATGTCGCCGCGCCTCGGGGACCGATCGACCAGAGAAGCATTGACAACCAAGACCCCCCCAGGGTGGACCAGCGGTTCGTACTTGTCGAGCGAGGGCAGGTTCATGACGATGGCGGCTTTGGGGTGGCGGACCACCGGCGAGCCGATCTCCTCATCTCCGACGATCACTGTGCAGTGCGCCGTCCCGCCCCGCATTTCCGGACCGTAGGACGGGATCCAGGTGACGAACTTGCCGCTGTCCATCCCGGCGAAGGCCAGCAGCTGCCCTGCAAACAGCGCTCCCTGCCCCCCGAATCCGGAAACCACAATTTCGGTCTGCATCACTTGCTCCGATCCCCTCCCCGCGGCTCATGCACCGCGGGGTGAACCCTGTAATCGCCGAGGGGGTAGGCAGGGATCATGTGCGTCTCAACCCAGTGCAGGGCTTCATCTGCTTTCATTCCCCAGTTCGTCGGACAGGTCGACAACAGTTCAACCATGGTGAACCCCAGGCCCTGCTGCTGGGCAGCGAATGCGGTCCGCAGCGCTTTCTTCGACCTGCGGATGTTGGCGACGTCGTGCAGGCTACGGCGGACGATGTAGGCGCTGCCATCCAACTGGGAGAGCACCTCGCACATCTTCATCGGGAAGCCCTGGGTCTCGACATCCCGCCCAGTGGGAGAGGAGGTCGTCCGTTGCCCGGGCAGGGTCGTGGGCGCCATTTGCCCGCCGGTCATCCCGAAGACGGCATTGTTGATGAAGACGACCGTGATGTTCTCACCCCGCGCGGCGACATGCAGGATCTCCGCAGCGCCGATGGCCGCCAAATCGCCGTCCCCTTGGTAGGTGAAGACCAGTTTGCCCGGGTTGAGGCGCTTGATCCCGGTGGCCATTGCTGGCGCCCGGCCATGGGCCGCCTCGGCGAAGTCGGTGTTGAAGTAGTTGTAGGCGAACACGGCGCAGCCTACGGGTGCGACCCCGATCGTGATCTCGCGCAGCCCCATCTCGTCCAGGACCTCGGCAATCAGGCGATGGGCGATACCGTGGGTGCAGCCCGGGCAGTAGTGAGTGCCGATGGGCATCAGCGAGCCAGGCTTGGTGTAGATCAGGGACTCGACCATGCCGGTCTCGGTCATTGGGCAACCTCCCTCGGCGAGGCCAGCTGGGAGAGCGAAGCCTGCAAAGCCAGGATTTCGTCGTGCACCTCATCCGGCATTGGCACCATGCCCCCCATCCGGCCATAGAACCGGATCGGCACCCGGCCCTCGACCGCCAGGCGCACATCGTCGAGCATCTGGCCGGAATTCATCTCGACGACGAGCATGCCCTTGACCTGGGAGGCCAGCTCCCGGATGCGCTGGTACGGATAGGGGTACAGAGAGATCGGCCGCAGCAGACCTACCCGCACGCCGGCTTCGCGGGCGGTCTTGACGGCCGACTGGGCGATCCGCCCGGCGGTGCCAAAGGCCACCACCGCCAGTTCGGCATCGTCCAGGCAGAGCTCGCGAGTGCGCACCTCTCGGGCTTCGATCTCAGCCTGTTTGGCCTGGAGCTTGCGGTTGAAGACCTCCTCCTCGGCGGGGTCGATGTAGATCGAACTAATCGCGTTCGGAGCTCTTCCCTTGGCCCCGGTCAGGGCCCAGGCCGGACGGTCCTCGACCCGGCGCACCGGGCGCATCGGGGGGAGCTCGGCCGGCTCCATCATCTGGCCCAGGTTGCCGTCGGCGAGCACGATGGTGATGCAGCGATACTTCTCCGCCAGGTCGAACGCCTCATAGGTCAGGTCGATCAGCTCCTGCACCGTGGCCGGGGCGAGCACGATCGGCCGGTAATCGCCGTGGCCGCCGCCTTTGACGATCTGGTTGTAGTCGCCCTGCGAGGGTGCGATGTTGCCCAGGCCGGGGCCGCCGCGCATCACATCTACCAGCACCACCGGCACTTCGGAGCCGGCAATGTACGACAGTCCCTCCATCATCAAGCTCACCCCGGGGCTGGAGGACGACGTCATCACCCGGGCGCCGGCGCTGGCTGCGCCGTAGACCATGTTGATCGCTGCCACTTCACTCTCTGCCTGCAGGAACACTCGGCCCAGCTCGGGCAGGCGGCGAGACATGTGTTCCAGGGCTTCGGTTTGGGGCGTGATCGGGTAGCCGAAATAGGCCTCACACCCGGCGCGAACGGCCGCCTCGGCGAAGGCCACGTTGCCTTCCAGCATCTCTTTGGTCACGGTGTCGCCTCTCGACGCCTTCAGGGATCAGGCCGCCTTTTCGGCGGGGACCCAGCGGAAAACAGTGATCGCCGCGTCCGGGCAGATCACGGCGCAGATCGCGCAGCCAGTGCACTCGCCTTCCGAATCCTGAAGCATGGCCGGATGATACCCCTTGGGAGTGAAGTGATCGGTTGCCATGACGATCAGGTCTTTCGGACACACCGTCGTGCACAGCTCGCAGCCCTTACACAGCGCTGCACTGACTTCAATCCGGCCTTTGGCCATCCAGCAACCTCCTGACCCATCCGCCCCCGCTCAACGGTAGCCTCGCCGGCCCCGGCGGCTCAAGTGCCATGAGTCATGGGGGGCCCAAACAAACTTCCTGTACCCAATTAGTCTGATCTGACAGTCGCCGGGCTTCTCCGCCGGCTCCCGGGCGGATTCTACCTTCCCCGGGAGGCCGGCCGCGCCCGCGGACGGAGGCCTTCGAGAAGGCCGGAGCTGTCACGGCGGGACGTCCCACGCTTGCCTTGACGCCAGCCTTTGGCGATTGCTGCCGCTGCGCCTCCCAGGCTACACTGGGCACCAAGGGCATCAGCCTGGGGCTGAGGGCCCTTCGATGATCCTGAAGCCGCGGGTCGCGGCCTTCTCCGCCGCCCGCCAAGACCACAGGAGTCGAGAGATGGACCCAACCGCCGACGCCGGAGCGATCAGCCCGACCCTCTATCGCCGACGCATCTTTGCCTGGACCATGTACGACTGGGCGAACTCGGCCTTTGCCACCACCATCTTGGCTGCCATTCTCCCGATCTATTACAGCCAGGTCGCCGGCGCCACCCTCCCCACCTCGGCCATGGCCACCGCTTACTGGGGCGCCGGCCTCAGCATCTCGTTGCTGATTGCAGCCGTGCTGGCTCCCATCCTGGGCACGGTCTCGGACATCTCCCGAAGCAAGAAGCGGTTCTTGGCGCTGTTTGTCGCTATCGGGGTGATCGGGACCGGACTGCTGGTGCTTGTACAGGCGGGCGACTGGCTGATGGCCTCCCTGCTGTTCATCCTGGCCAAAGTCGGGTTCAACGCCGCCAACGTATTCTATGATGCCCTGCTGCCGCACGTCGCCCGCCCCGAGGACCGCGACCGCGTCTCCACCCGCGGGTATGCCATGGGCTACCTGGGGGGCGGCATCCTGCTCGCCATCAATGTTGTCATGATCCAGATGCTGCCGGGCACCTGGGGACCGCGGCTCTCATTTCTCAGCGTGGGCGCATGGTGGGCAGTGTTCTCTCTGCCGATTTTCCGCTGGGTGCCTGAACCTCCGGCGGCAACCGCGGCCCTCGCTCCGGGGGGGGCGGTGCTTTCCGCCAGCTTCCGACGACTGGCGGCGACGCTGGGCGATATCCGCCAGTACCGCGAGCTCTTCAAGTTCCTGCTCGCATTCCTGATCTACAACGATGGCATTGGAACCATCATCGGCGTGGCTGCCATCTATGGCGCCGAGCTGGGCTTCGGCGCGATTGAACTCGTTCTGGCACTGCTGCTGGTGCAGTTCGTCGGTATCCCCTTCAGCCTGATCTTTGGGCGGCTGCCCGATCCCAACGAAAGGCGCCGCGCTTTCTACCTGGCGTTTGTGCTGTTCAACCTCGTGGCCTTGCCGGTAACTGGATTGGCCGCCTCCCGGCTGCTTTCGCCGACCGCCAGCGGGGCGCCCCAGCCTGCCTTCCCCGGCGGGCCCGGGCACGCCGGGCAGGGCGTCCATTTCGCCGACTCCCCCTACCTCGACTACCTCGGTCCGTGGGAACCCGTGATGGTCGCGGCCGAGACCATCGGGCAGGAATCTGACCTGGCCTACCAGGCGAGTTCTGCCGCCGGGGCCGAGGTCGCCTTTCACTTCGAGGGCCAGCGTCTGGCGCTGATCTACGCCACCGGACCGGACGCCGGGGTCTGGACGGTCGATCTCGACGGGGCGCCGCTGTTCGACCCCGACACCGGGGACCGGACGACAATCAACGCCTACGCCCGGACGCCGCGCTACGATGCGTCTGCGCGCTACGAAGCCGAAAGCCCGGGCGAGCATCTTCTCGTTCTCCGCAATACGGGAGAGCGCGATCCGCTCAGCCAAGGGACGAGCATCAGCCTGGTGTCGATTCAAGTCCAGCCGCCTGGGCGCCAGTCCTCGCTCCCGCTGATCCTGGGAATGATCCTGGCGGTGGAGGCGGTCGGTCTGGCGCTGGCTTACCTGCTCAAGGGGCTCGTCCGGCCTCTCGCCGAACGCCTAACCACGAAGAGCTCCATCCTGCTGGCCCTCGGGGTGTACACCGTGATCGCCGCCTGGGGCTTCCGTCTGGATTCGGTCGTCGAGTTCTGGTTCCTGGCCTGGATGGTCGCCGTGGTTCAGGGCGGCAGTCAGGCCCTCAGCCGCAGCCTGTACGCCAGCCTGTCCCCGGCAGCCAAGAGCGGCGAGTTCTTCGGCTTGTTCGGGGTCATGGAGAAGTTCTCGGCCATCCTCGGGCCGCTCATCTTCGCCGCCGTGGCGGCGTCCAGCGGAAGCAGCCGACCGGCCGTGCTGAGCATTGTCGCCTTCTTCCTGGTGGGCGGGTTCCTGCTCTCTCGGGTAGACATCGGCGAGGGGCGTCGCCGGGCGGCGGCCGAAGACGTGGCCCTGCTGGGCGCGCATGACCTGGCTGGACCGCAGGCTTGAGGTGACGCCCGCCCTGGCAGTCCCAGCCGGGCTCGGGGCCGGGCAGAAACGGGCGCAGCGACGGGAGGCGCCTTGTCGCTCTCGACAAGCTGTGGGCGCTGCGGCGCCAGCTGGGGTGCAATGCTCAGTACTCGGCGGCTTCAACGAGCCCGAACACGGACTCACCCGCCGAACCGGCCCCCCTAACCCGTGGGCGGGTTGTAATAGTTGTAGATTGCTCTCGAAAGGTCCGCCATCAGCCGCGACGTAGGTTCCCAGATCATCTCGCGGTCGTTCCACATGAAAGCGGCGATGGCGTAGTCGCCCCCGGGGGTGTAGATCACCCCGACGTCGCTCAGCCAGGTCAGCGGTGATTCCGTCCACCCGTGTTTGTGCGCGACCCGGGTCCCTTCGGGTACTCCGGCCTCCAGCAGCACGCCGATCTTGTTCTGCGCCAAGAGGTCCAGCATCTTACGACACTCGGAGGGCTGGATCCCTTCCGGGAACACCGCCCGCAGCGTGCCGCCCCCGGAAGCGCAGGCGTAGATATCGGATAGCAGCATCCCGATCTCGGAGGCCGTCGTCTGGTTGTAGATGTCCGGCTGAGTGCTGATGTCGACACGCTGGTTGGCAGATGTGGTGAACCGGCGCAGTAGTTCCGCCCCGGGGCGGAAGTAACCGGCCAGAAAGGTGTTTTCGAGTCCGATCTCGCGCAGCACATCGGTCACGACCAGCGGTCCCCGGCCCCGGTCGATCTGATCCATCAGCCAATCGGCCGGGTCATTCCCAGAGAGCGTGATCATTTCCTTCAGCCACCGGTCGGCCTCCTCGCCGAGCGGCTCGTCGAAGAACCGGTCATAGGCGACCATGATCGGGATCTTGATGGTCGAGGCCGCGGTGAAGGCGACATCCGGCTCCAGCTCAATGGCCTGATTGCGGAACCGTCCGAAGTGAAGCACCTCGGCCGTCTTCAAGTTCTTCAGGTAGATCACGGTCAGGCCGTCGAAGCCGGCCAGGTCGATATTCTGCTCGAGCAGGGTCTGAAGGACCTCCAGCCCTGGCGGGGCGGCGTTGCGCTGGACCACGGGCAGGTTGAGGCGCCGATTGGTCGGGCTGCGCAACACCTCTTCCGCCATCTCAGCCGCCCGCCCCTGGTCGAGCACCCTTCCCGGGACACCGGCGCCGAAATTGGTGGAGCCTGGGATTGGCTGGAGCGGGACCGGAGGCTGATCGTAGCGCAGGGCGATGTCCAGCAGGGTGGTTTCCAGTTGGCTCCTGGACACCTCAAAGCGGAGAGGGATATCCTGTGGCTCCCCGGAACGGTTCCACAGGTAGTCCCAGAAGCCGGCCCAGAAACCGCCGCCGGTCCGAGCCAGCTCGGCGGCGGCCATCATGGCTTCGGTGTCCAGGCGAAAACCCGTGGCCGCCGGCGACAGCAGGATCAACCGATCGCCGTAGTGCAGCTCAACGGGCGTGCCGTAGGCCTGCAGCAGGCGTTCGGAGGCGGCCGCCTGCCCGAGGCCGCCGACGGGGATGCCGCCAATGGTCAGGGAGGGCGGCAGGCGAGTGCGCTGGCGGCTGAAGGCAATCAGGAAATAGAAGCTGAAGGCCGCCCCGGCAACCAGCAGGCTGATTGATATCCATCGCAGCCAATTCGGGCCATTCCGCCGCATCGTCGCTCCAGGCCGCGCAGTATATCACGCAGGGCCACGCAGCCTTCTCTACCCCGCCGAAAGACTGCCCCGCTGCGGCTAGCCCTCGAGGAGGGACAGCTGGTCGCCTAGCTTGCGGACCGATTCCTGGTGGAATGCGAGGCTGGCGCGTTCCTTCTCGACAACCGGCGCCGGCGCCCGCCCAACGAACGGACCGTCGAGAAGCGCCTGCAAGCGCGCTACCTGACTCTGCGCCTGGGAGAGTTCGCGTTCTAACCGTTGGCGTTCCGCGCCGCGGTCGGCCGGCTGCTCAAGCGGCAGGAAGACCTCGATGTTGGCCGCGACGAGCGGAATTGACCCGGGTGGGGGCTGCAGGGTCCCGCCGCTGATCTGGATCTGCGCCGGATCGAGCCGCGCCAGCGCAGCAAGAGCGCCACGCTGAGACTCCACCAACCCGGCTTGCTCGCCAGCCGCGATCAAAGCCGGAATCCTGGCTTTCGGGTCAATCCCACGCTCCGCCCGCACGTTCCGAATGGCCGAGACCAGCTGCTGCAGGATCTGGAATGCCTCGAGCGCCGGTTGGTCGATGGCGCCGTCGGCTGCGGGCGTTGGCCAGGCAGCCACGATCAGGGCCTGCTCCCAGCCGTTCGCCGGCGTGTACCCTGCCGGGGTTTGGAGGCAGGCGTCCTTCAGCCGCTGCCAGGCCTCCTCGGTGACGAAGGGGGTGAACGGATGCAGCAGCCTCAGGCAGGTGTCGAGGACGGCCGCCATGGTCTGAGCCGCACGCCAGGCAGCCGCCTCACCCTGCTCCAGCTCCAGCTTCGCCAGTTCGAGGTACCAATCCGCAAACTCCCCCCAGAAGAACTCGTACACCTGCCGTCCGGCCTCGCCGTACTGGTGGATCGAGAACAGGCGCCCGACCTCAGCCACCACCTGCTGGGTCCGAGCCAGGATCCAGCGGTCTGCGAGTGAGCGCTCGGCCGCCGCCTCGGGTTTGGCCGAGGCACGGGTGGTGCTGGCCACAACCAGCCGGGTCGCGTTCCAGACCTTGTTGGCGAAATTGCGATTGCCTTCAACGCGCTCGGCACTCAGGTTGACATCGTTGCCTGGGGTCGAGCCAGTGAGCAAAGTCAGACGCAGGGCATCGGTTCCGAACTCATCCATCAGCTGGAGGGGGTCAACAACGTTGCCCAGGGTCTTGCTCATCTTCTTGCCCTGCCCATCGCGAATCATCCCGTGCAGGTAAACGGTATGGAAAGGAGCCTTCCCGGTGAACTCCAGGCCCAGCATGATCATCCGCGCCACCCAGAAGAACAGGATGTCGTAGCCGGTCTCAAGCACGCTGGTCGGATAGAAGCTGCGCAGGTCGGGAGTATCCTCCGGCCAGCCCAGGGTCGAGAACGGCCACAAGCCGGCGGAGAACCAGGTATCCAGGACGTCGGGGTCCTGATGCAGTTGAGCCGAGCCGCATTGGCTGCATTGGCTCGGATCCTCTCGGGCGACCGTCATCGCGCTGCAGGCTTCGCAGTACCAGGCGGGAATCCGATGACCCCACCACAGCTGGCGGGAGATGCACCAATCCCGGATATTCTCGAGCCAGTTGTAGTAGACCTTGGTGAACCTCTCCGGCACGATCCGGATGTCGCCGCGCCGGATGGCCTGCAGCGCCGGGTCGGCCAGCGGCTGCATGCGCACGAACCATTGGGTTGAGATCATCGGCTCGACGACCTCGCCCCCCCGCTGGCTGCGGGGGACCTGCAGGGTGTACGGCTCGGTCTTGATGACCAGGCCCACCTGCTGCATATCCGCCCACAGGCGCTCACGGCAGGCGTAGCGGTCGAGGCCGGCATACGGCCCGGCGTTCTCGTTCATGGTGGCATCGGTGTTGAGCAGATTGATGATCGCCAGGCCGTGGCGCTGCCCGATCTCATAGTCGGCCGGATCATGCCCGGGCGTAATCTTCAAGGCGCCGGTGCCGAACTCCCGATCCACGTAGCTATCGTGGATCACTGGAATCGTGCGCTTGAGGATCGGGACCAGGCAGGTCCTGCCGATCAGATGCCGGTAGCGCTCATCATCGGGATGAACGGCGACGGCCGTGTCGCCCAGGATGGTTTCGGGACGGGTGGTGGCGACGGGGATGAACTCGTCGCTGCCGGCGATCATGTACTTGAAGTAGTACAACCGACCCTCTTCCTGGCTGTATTCGACTTCCAGGTCGCTGACGGCGGTCTTCAGCCCCGGCGACCAGTTGATCAGGTACGTGCCGCGGTAGATCAGCCCTTTCTCGTACAATCGGACGAAGGCTTCACGCACCGCTCGTGAAAGACCCTCATCCAGCGTGAACCTCTCCCGGTCCCAATCGCAGGAGGCCCCCAGGCGGCGCAGCTGGCGGGTGATCATCCCGCCGTACTTGGCCTTCCAGGCCCAGGTGCGTTCGACAAACGCCGCCCGGCCGATCTCCTCCCGGGTGAGTTCTTCGGTCCGCAGCAGATCCTTCTCGACCTGGAGTTGGGTGGCAATCCCGGCATGATCGCTGCCCGGCACCCAGAGCGACGGGTCGCCCAGCATGCGGTGGTAGCGGATCATCAGGTCTTCCATGGCCACGAACATCGCATGGCCGAGGTGCAGCTCCCCGGTAACGTTGGGGGGCGGCATCGAGATGACGAACGGTTGACGTCCCTCGGCGAGGCGCGGCCGGAAGTAGCCGGCCGCACTCCACATCTGGTACAGCCGCTCCTCAACCTGGCGGAAGTCGTAGGTCTTGGGCATGCTGAACTCGGGCATGGCAGCCTCCTCAAGGCCCGCCGGCGGAGACGAAAAGAACCTCCGTCCGCGAGGACGGAGGGCAGGACTCCGCGGTACCACTTCGGTTCACCCCGCCCGGGCGGGATGCACTCGGACCCAACCGCATTGGCTCTGGGCGCTGACGGGCTGCGCGCCCCGGTCTATTCCCGGGTGACCCCGGTTTCTTCGGCGTCGAATCCGAGCGCCCGGCGGCGGCGGACGCAGTGGGGGCTCTCAGCCAACGGCCGCTCCGTCTCTTGCGGCGCCGCACCGCCTGCTCCTCTCGGACACCGGCTGTGGGATTGGGGCGATTCTAGCAGGCGGGCATGCGCCTGTCAAAGCCCCGGGCGTCAGCCAGCGTCGACGTTCCCCCTGAGGGGACCGGTCCATTCCCCCGGGAACAGCTCCAGGGCACGTTCGGCGGCGCGCACGATTTGATCATCCCGGTCGAAGAGCCGGGCCCGCACCGCCTGCTTGGCGTCCGGAGTATGCCACTCGATCAGGCGCAGCAGGGCCACCAGACGGGAACGGCTGTTCTCTATCTCCTGTGCCCCTTGCTCGCTTTCGAGGTAGCCTGTGCGCGGCTTCTCGACGATCTCAATGAGCACGGGGATTGCGCTGCGGTCGTTCAGCGTAGCCAGCCGCTGAACCGAGGCGTGCGCCACATTCAGGTCGGCCACTCGCACTGCACGAAAGCGGTGAAGCTGGATCGCAGTCAGCACGGCGACCTCGCGCACCAATGGGTCGGGGTCGTTGGCGGCAGCCTCAATTTCGGCCAGCAAGGCATCGTCCTGGCCGACGCCTGGCCGGTTGGCGAATTCAACCGCCGCCCGGCGCCGGGGGGCCGAGTCGCTGCCGCGCATGTCGTACTCGCCCCGAGCCCGCTGCAGAAGCCTCCCCGCCGCGGTCAGTTTCGCCATATCGAACGAGGAGTCGGCCAACCCGGCCAGCTCATCCTCCGGGGCGTCCAACAGGTACATGGCATGTTGCACCGAGGCCGTCACCCCGGGGTCCTCCAACTCGAGCAGCCCATTCAGGTAGTCGCGCAGACCGGACTGGCTGTTCTGCTGCAGCACCCGCCGGGCTCGGTCCCGCCACTCGTTGATCTCGACAGCCAACTCCTGCTGCTGTTGACGCAGCTGGTTCTGCTCGTCCCGGAGCGATTGACGCTCGTCCGGGCCGACCTCCAGCGTCTTCCGTCCCAAAGCATCCAGCTGTTCGCTGAGCTTCACGAAATCTCGCTGGCATGCGTCCGCCCTGCGATTGAGCGCTTCCTGTACCTGCCGAAGCCCCAAGCCAATCACGCTCGCCAACCTCCAGCGCCGGGGGATCGCCCCCGAGGTCCATCGCCAGCCCGGCGAGTATAGACAAGGACGAATCGGGCGTCAAACGAGGCGGACGCCGACAAAGTGCCTTTGCCGGGAGCATCCAGTATAATCGCCGCCGTGGGAGACAGCGAGCACCGCCTCCTCAATTCGACGCCGGCCGCGGACGACACGGAAGACCTCAGCCTGCGGCCGCGCACCCTCGGCCAGATGATCGGCCAGGATCGCGTCAAGGAGAACCTCAGCATCCTGATCGAGGCCGCCCGCACCCGCGGCGAGAGCCTCGACCACGTCCTGCTGTACGGGCCCCCCGGGCTGGGCAAGACCACCTTGGCTCACATCCTGGCCAACGAAATGCAGGTCAACCTGCGCCCGACCTCAGGTCCCGCTATTGAGCGTGCCGGTGACCTGGCGGCGATCCTGACCAATCTGCGCGAGCACGATGTGCTCTTCATCGACGAAATCCACCGTCTGGGCCGGGCGATCGAGGAGATCTTGTACCCGGCGATGGAGGATTACTGTCTCGACCTGGTGATCGGCAAGGGACCGAGCGCCCGTTCAATTCGGCTGAACCTGCCGCGCTTCACCGTCGTCGGCGCGACGACGCGCCTGGCGCTGCTCTCCGCTCCGCTGCGCGGGCGCTTCGGCGCAACCTACCGCCTCGACTACTACACGCCGGAGGCCTTGGAGCGCATTGTGGAGCATGCCGCCCGGGCGCTGGTCATCCACATTGACCCCGGCGGCGTGCACGAGATCGCCCGCCGGGCGCGCGGTACCCCGCGAGTCGCCCTGCGACTGCTGCGGCGGGTTCGGGATTTCGCCCAGGTGCGGGCCGATGGCCGGATCACGCGGGGGGTATCATCGGAGGCCCTGGCGCTGCTGGATATCGACGCCTTGGGGCTGGACGACACCGACCGCAGGGTGCTGGAGACTATCGTCGTCAAGTTCGGCGGCGGGCCGGTCGGCCTGCAGACGATCGCAGCCTCGATCTCCGAAGAGCCGGACACGATTATGGATGTGATCGAGCCCTATCTTCTCCAGCTGGGGTTCATCGACCGTACCCCTCAGGGGAGAACCGCCACGCCGTTGGCCTATCAGCACCTGGGGGTCGAGGTGCCTGAGCATCCCCAGCCCCGTCTGC
>JALHUE010000330.1 GCA_022866145.1 Anaerolineales bacterium
CGGCCAGGACGGCCGGAGGGTACGGCTCATCCACCACCTCGGCGGCCAGGGTGATCGGATCCCCCAGCAGCGCCTGAAGCAGCAGAACCGTGCCGCCATCGCTGCCGGTGTAGGCGACGATCAAGCGCCCTGCAGCCCAGAAGCTGGGCGTGGAGGATTGCGCTGAAGCCAGCGGACCGGCCGCCTGCGCGCCAGCCACAATTGAGGCGGAGACCTTCTCCCGGTCTTCCACCGAACCAAACTCGTGGACCTCCGCCAACGCTTCCCCGATCTGGACGACCTGTCCCCGACCTCCGAATCCCAGTGTCGGCAGAGTGGACGTCGGCTGCACGGAGACGCCTGCACCGCGCAACACAGCCAGGAGGTCTCCCGTGTCCTCAATCTCAGTTGGAAGTGCCGCCCGCGGAGCCTCCCCGGAGGGGGCGCACGACGCCGCAACCAGGAGCAGAGCGCCGACGCCCGCCAGGATCCCTAGCGAGCAACCCCGATGCCGGGTGGGCGACTGCTGATGCCCGGGACGGCCGCGCCCGGGAAAACGCTTGACCTGCAGGAGGCGCATACGTATCCTCATGGGCGAACCCATGCCCATTCTACATGCGTCGCTCGCCTCCGCTCACGGGAGAATCTGAAGATGGATGCCTATCTGGTCAGCGCCGTCCGGACTCCCATCGGGATCGGCAAGCCGGAAGGGGGAGCGCTGCGTTCCTTCCAGCCGGTCGATCTGGCCGCCGAAGTGCTGATCGAAGCGGTCCGTCGCGCCGGTGTGTCTCCCGAAACGGTCGAGGACGTCATCCTCGGCTGCGTGACACCGGTCGGGGACCAGGGAGGCAACATCGCTCGCCTGGCCACGCTTCGAGCTGGTTTTCCCCCGCAGATTCCGGCGGTCTCCCTCAACCGCATGTGTGGCTCCGGACAGCAAGCGGTTCACTTCGCCGCTCAGGCCATCCTGGCGGGGGACATGGATCTGGTCCTTGCCGGCGGGGTCGAAATGATGTCGCACCAACCCTTGGGCACGGACTACCCCGCCGAATGGCCGACCGGAATACCGTATCCGCTGGTTCATCAAGGCTTGAGTGCAGAGATGATGGCCGAGCGCTGGCACCTGCCTCGCCAGGTGCTGGATGAATTTGCCTTTGAGAGCCACCTTCGGGCTGGACATGCGATCGACACCGGCCGTCTCACCTCACAGATTCTCCCCTTGCAGGCAGCTCAGCCTGACGGACAGCCCATACCGATCCTGTACGACCAGGGCGTGCGGCGGCCGCCCGACCGGCAAAAGATGGCCAGCCTTAAGCCGGTCTTCAAGCCAGATGGCGTGGTCACAGCCGGTAACAGCAGCCAGATCAGCGATGGCGCTGCCGCCCTGCTGATCGCCTCCGACCGTGCCGTCCAAGCGCACCATCTGCAGCCGCTGGCTCGCATCGCGGCGCGAGTCGTCGTCGGCTCCGACCCTGCGCTCATGCTCGACGGGCCGATCCCGGCTACGTCCCGGGTGCTTGCCCGGGCTGGACTGCGCCTGCAGGACATCGACCTGTTCGAAGTCAACGAGGCCTTTGCCTGTGTGCCCCTGGCTTGGCTGCACGAGCACCCGGTAGATCCGCACCGGCTGAATCCCAATGGCGGCGCCATCGCCCATGGCCATCCACTGGGCGCCACCGGCGCAATCCTGATGACCAAGTTGGTGTATGAGCTGCAGCGGACGAGCGGCCGGTACGGCCTGCAGACGATGTGCATTGGCCATGGTATGGCTACGGCCACGATCCTCGAGCGGCTGTAGCCTTGGCTTCGAACCTGGCGCCGCGCGGACACTGCCTTTCGGTGGCAGCGGAAGCCTGGCGCGAAACCCCTGCCCGGCTTTGGGCAGCCATCGGCAATCAATCCGGAGGTCCCGATGCGAGTAGCGGCTGCGCAATTCGAAACCCGGCTGCTGGATCCGACAGCCAACCTGGCGACAATGCGGGCCTATCTCGAGCGCGCCGCCAACCTGGGCGCCGACCTCGTTGCCTTCCCCGAGTGCGCGGTTCAGGGCTACGCGTTGACCATGGAGGAAGCGACGCGCCTGGCAGAGCCGATCCCTGGTCCGAGCACCCGGCAGTTGGCCGAGGCCTGCAACCGTCTTCGGCTGCACGCCGTCGTCGGCTTGATTGAAGAGGACGCGGACGGCGTCCTCTTCAACAGCGCAGCGCTGCTCGGACCGCAAGGTGTGATTGGCGTGTATCGCAAGACTCATTTGCCTTTCCTGGGAGTCGATCGCTACCTGGCCTGCGGAGATGTACTGCCTGGCCCGTTCCTGACACCGCTTGGCCGGATCAGTCTTCTAGTTTGTTATGACCTGCGCCTGCCGGAGCCGATGCGCGTCCTGGCGCTCGGGGGTGCTCAGTTGGTCGTCGTCTCCACCGCCTGGCCCAACACGGCGCGCCTGTATTCTGATCACCTGGCCCGCACGCGCGCAGC
>JALHUE010000331.1 GCA_022866145.1 Anaerolineales bacterium
CTCCATGACCAGGATCTCATCCACCTGATCCAGGCCGGTCGGGTCATGGGTGATCAGGATCAAGGCTCGCTCCCCGAGGGCTCGCCATAGGTTGTCGAGCACCCGGCCGGCCGTGACCGGATCGAGGCCAGCCGTAGGCTCGTCCAGCAGCAGGATTGGGGCGGGCCGTGCCAGCGCTCGCGCCAGTGCCAGGCGCTGGCGCTCGCCGGCGCTGAGGGCGGTGCCGTACTCACCGACCCAGGCCTCCAGCCCATCCGGTAGGGCATCCACCCGCTCCTTGAGACCAGCCAGCTCGAGGGCAAGCTCGATCTCCGCCGAAGACACTCCCGGCTGCTGCAGGCGAATGTTCTCTCCGACAGTGGCTGAGAAGAGATAGGGCGGTTGAAGCAGGCTGGAGAATAGCTGGCGGATGGCCGCCGGCTGCAGCCGGCGCACGTCTTGCTCGTTCACCTGAATGCATCCAGCATCCACCTCCCAGAAGCGGAGAAGCAGGTGGGCCAGCGTGCTCTTGCCAGAGCCGCTGGCCCCCAGGATCGCCAGGCGCCGTCCGGGGACAAGGTCGAAGGAAACATCGGAGAGCACCGGACGAGCATCTCCCGGGTAGTGGAAGCTGAGGTGTTCGACCCGAAGCGATCGGAAGGGCGCATCGAGCAGGCCGCCTGGGCCCTCGTCGATCTCCGGCTCGGCCTCGACGATCTCGATCAGCCTCGCCGCGGCCTGCCTTGACGTAGCGGATTGTTCGGCCGCCGCAGGCAGGGCGCCGACCGGCTCGTAGCTGGCCAGAACGCCCAGCGCGACCGAAGCCAGGAACACGCCATTCAGACTGCCCTGCCGGACCAGCGGCGTGAGCAGTGCGAGGGTCGCCAGACACGCCAGGACGCCCAGGCAGGTGCTGGCGGCGCTCACCAGAGCCAGTGTGCGCGACCGGCGCGTTTGCGTGTGCGCCAGTTCCGTCCCCAACGCTGCCACCTGGCTCCCCCATTCGGCTTCCAGCCCGTAGACCAGCCAATCCTCGATCCCCTGCAGAGCCTCCACCACCGTAGCCTGCATCCGGCTGCGGGCATCGACCAGCCGGGCGGCGTTCGAGCGGGTCAGGCGCTGCGCCAGCCACGCCAGGCCGATCCCGCCCAGGCACGCCAGGATCAGGTTGAGGGCGGCCAATGCCGGGGACAGCCCGCACAAGACCAGGGCGGTCAGGAGTGCCACCAGCAGGGCGACCACCGGAGGCGCCACCGCCCGCAAGAAGAACTCCTGCAGCATCTCGATGTCGGAAAGGATGCGCGCCAGCAGGTCACCGCTGCGGAACCCGAGCAGGCGAGCCGGGGCCAGAGGTTCCAGCGAGACGAAGAACCACAGCCGGAGGCGCGCCAACAGGGCGAAGGTGGCGTGGTGCGAGGCCAGGCGCTCGGCGTACCGCAGCAACCCCCGGCTAATGCCGAACAAACGCAGGGCGACAATGGCCACCTGCAGCTCTGCGATCGATGGACGAAGGGCGGCAGCCGAGATCACGTAGGCGGAGGCCGCCATCAAAGCAACTCCACTGATGACGGTCAGCACACCCAGCGCCGCCGCCAGCGCCATCCACCCGATGACCGGGCGCGCCACCCCGAGCAGCCGAACCTCGGCCGCCCACGGCTGCCCCCGGTGAACTATGCCGGACAGCCGACGGCCCAGGCGAGGGGAGAGCGGCTCGATCGGAGTGGACAGGGTGGGCGGCAGCGACATCGAGGGCTATCCCTGATCGTAGGCTGCAACCAGCTGCGGGTAGATCCTGCCGCTCTTGGCCAGGAGCGAGGGCTGACCGCATTCGACCGGTGTGCCATCGGCCAGGACCAGCACCTGATCGCAGGGCGGAAGCCCAGCCAGGCGGTGAGCGATCAGAATCAGAGTGCGGTCGGCGGGAAGGGCTTCCAGCGAGTCCCGGACGTGGGCCTCCAAGTCAGCATCGAGGAGTGCCGTCGGCTCATCGAGGATCCAGAGCGGTGCGTCCCGCAGGAACGCCCGGGTCAGGCCGATGCGCTTGACTTCGCCGGCGCTCAGCCGGATGCCCGCCGCGCCGACCCGGGTGTCGTAGCCCTCGGGGAGAGAAGCGATGAACGCCTCGGCACCAGCTTGACGGGCGGCTGCCCGCAGCGCTTCACGGCTGCAGCCGGGCCGGGCGAATTGGAGGTTGTCCTCGATGGTCCCTTCGAGCAGGCTGGGGGTTTGCGACAGCCAGCTCACCCTCTGTCGCCACTCAGCGGGTTCGAGGGTGTCGGCTCGCCGGCCTTCGAATTCAATCCAGCCTGCCGTCGGCTGCAGCAGCCCGAGCGCCAGATATGCCAGGGTGGTCTTGCCAGCGCCGCTGGGCCCGAGCACGGCCAGGCGCGTGCCCGGGGGCACCTGCAAGGTCAGCCCGCTCAGCGCCGGCCTTGGCTGGGAGGGGTAGCCGAAGCCGACCTGATCGAAGGACAGGGCGGCCGGCTTGTGGACGGCCGTTCTGGAGGCGTGGGGCGCTGAACGCCGGAGGGGAAGGGGCTCGTCGAGCAGCTGGAACACGGCATTGGCCGCCTCGCGACCGGTCGTCCCGGCGTGGAAGCGTGTCCCCAGCGTGCGCAACGGCAGATAGAACTCGGGCGCCAGCAGCAGGACGAACATCGCCGCGGTGAAGGTCAGGTCGGCGTACAACAGTCGCACGCCTACCTGAACCGCCACCAGGGCGGTGCTGATCGTTGCCAGCCACTCGAGGGTCAGCGATGACAGGAAAGCCACTCGCAGCAGGCGCATCGTCGCTTGGCGGAAGGACTCTGAAGAGGCCTGGATCCGGCGCGCTTGATCGCGGCTGCGACCGAAGGCTTTCAGCGTCGCCAGGCCCTGCAAGGCATCCAGGAACTGCGCGCTCAGCCTTCCGAGCGTTCGCCACTGGCGGCGGGTCTGGCGGGCAGAGGCGTCGCCGACCAGCCACAGAAAGAGAGGGATCAGCGGTCCGGTCGCCGCCAGGATCAGGGCAGAGATCGGATCGACCAGCAGCACCACCGCGACGATGCCCAGGGGGACAATCAGCCCCAACCGGCGCTGCGGCAAGAACTGCCCGACGAAGGGGTCCAGGGCATCGATCCCGTCCCCGGCGGTCGCCGTCAGTTCGCCAACCCGGCGGCGGCTGAGGAAGGCTGGGCCGAGGGCGAACAGGTGTTGGACCAGGCGCGTGCGGGCAGCCTGCTTGACCCTTGTCGCCGCGGCTTGCCCGGCGGCTTCGCTCAGCCAGGCGGCGGCAGCCCGCAGCCCGGTCACAGCCGCAGCCGCCACCAGCAAGGGCAGGACCTGGGGCAGAGCGGCACCGTCGAGGAACACGGCGGCAATCGCCCGACTGAGCAGCCAGGCGAGGCCGATGGCGGCCCAGCCGGCGAGGGTTCCGACGATGACCGAGGCGTACAGATAGCGGCGCGAGACGGGTGCCAGGGCGAGCAGGCGGCGTTCGAGCATCAGGCGGAGCGTTGCCCCTTCCTCGAGTCCAGCGGCTCCCTGGCCGCCCCGCCCGGGCGGCGGACGGAGGCAAGTTCAAGGCGGAGCCGGTGTGGCTCCGCCTGCAATTGCGCGCCGCAGCCGGCGGCGTTCAGTACTCGAGATGCGACTCCGGTGTCACCCGTTGGCGGAACACCCAATATGACCATGCCTGGTAGGCCAGGACGAAGGGCAGAAAGATCGCAGCTGCGATCGTCATCACCCGCAACGTGTACTGCCCGGAGGCGGCGTTGTAGATCGTCAGGCTCCAGGAGGGGTTGAGGCTGGAGACCATCACCCGCGGATAAAGGCCGATCAGCAGCGTCAGAAGGGTGAAGGCGATGGTGACCAGGAGCATGCCGAATGCCCAGCCGTTGAAACGGCGCTTGAGCAGGAAGCCGGCAGACAGCAGCGCTGCCCCTGCGGTCAGCGGGACGATCGCGGGATTGACGCCGAAGCGCTGGAACATGCCCGAGTAGAAGTAGCCATAGCCGACGACCAGGAAGACGACGATGACCGTCGGCAGCCAGAGCCTTTCGGCGAGCTGGTGGGCACGCTCGGCCAGGTCGCCGGTGGTTCTCAGCGTCAGGAACACCGCTCCGGTGAGCACGAAGCCGAGGAAGGAGGTGACACCATAGGCCAGGGCATAGGGCTGGAGCAGGTCAAACAGACCCCCGACGTAGTTCATGTCGGCATCGATCGGTACGCCGAGGATCAGATTGCCCATGGCCACGCCCCACAAGAAAGCAGGCAGGGCGCTGCCGATGAACAGTGAGCCATCCCATGCCCGGCGCCAGCCCGGCCGGGTTTCCTTGCTGCGGAACTCAAACGCCACGCCCCTGACGATCAGGCACAGCAGGATGATCAAGAACGCCAGGTAGAAGCCGCTGAACAACGTGGCATACCAGTCTGGGAAGGCGGCGAACATCGCTCCGCCGGCGGCAATCAGCCAGACCTCATTCGCATCCCAGAACGGGCCGATGGTGTTGATCAGCATGCGCCGCTCGTGATCGCTCTTGCCGAGGAACGGCACCAGGATGCCGACGCCATAATCGAACCCCTCGAGCAGGAAGAAGCCGATGAACAGCCCGCCGATCAGGACGAACCACAGGGCGTTCAGGTTCATGATGCACCTCGACAGTCGGCTAGGCGCCGGCGGGCGTCGGCTTGGCCGCAGATTGCGCGCCCACGGAGTTGCGCCAGAGCAAATACACGTCGACGACGATCAGGCCGGTGTAGAGCAGGGTGAGCGTGAGGATCGAAGTGATCAGCATCCCGCTCGTCACCGTCGGAGAGTTGCCAGCAGAAGTGAGCTGCAA
>JALHUE010000332.1 GCA_022866145.1 Anaerolineales bacterium
GACCAACCTGGCGTGTGGTGCAGCGGCGCAGCGCGAGTTTCCAGGGGAGAAGTGAGGATGCCGAATGGATGCCCGGCAGTCGGCTCTGGCGTCGTCGCGGTTCCTGCCGTGGCCGCTGGGCGCACATCGCCACCCGAAGACTATTGCATCCAGGAAACAGGAGGAACCATCCGATGAAGGCACCATCTACCC
Organism: Anaerolineales bacterium; assembly: GCA_022866145.1. Classification (NCBI taxonomy): domain Bacteria; kingdom Bacillati; phylum Chloroflexota; class Anaerolineae; order Anaerolineales; species Anaerolineales bacterium. The sequence continues at coordinate 193 of JALHUE010000332.1, forward strand.
GCTTCGCGTTGGCGCCCGCGATGCTCCTGACCCTCTTCCTTGCAGCCTGCGGCGCGGCTGCCCCGCCGGTTGCGGAGCAGGGGTTTGAGGAGGATTTTGCACAGGAGTTTTGCCGCTTCGGATCGATGGAGGGGAGCACCAGCAAAGGGTACGGATGCGTCGACGGCGTATTCCGCGCCTGGATCGACAACGATCAGGAGGTATATGACTTCATCGCCGCTTCGGCGGGCGAGCGCCTCGGGGACGTTCGACTTGAGGCGGATGTGCGCTTCGTCGAAGGCGCCGAAGCTGGCGCTTACCTGCTCTGTCGCGGGAGCCAGGAGTCAGGCAGCTTCTACCTCTTCCGCCTTGGCGCCGACGGTCATGTCGAGATCACCGATTATCTCGGCGGCGAGGAGCAGATCGCCCGCCTGACCGTGCTCGATGAGGGCATGCTGCAGCCGGGCTGGAACCGGCTTCGCGCTGACTGTCTCGGCAATCAACTGTCGTTGTATCTGAATGGCCAGCGTGTGCTCGAGCGTGAGATGGAGGGCGAGGCGTTGGGTCCGGGTGATTTTGCCCTGGGGGCTGGCGGCGCCTCGGAGGGTCTCAGCGATGTGTACTTCGACAACCTGGTCGTCAGCACGCCGTGAGCCAGGAGCGCTCCGCCACGCCTGGGAACGATCCCCTGAAACGTATCTCTGAGATGGTCGCCCGCGTGGCATCGCAGCAGGTGCTCATCGGCGCCCTGCTGGGAGCCAGCCTGCTGCTCTTCTGGCTGAGCGACCGGCTGACCCACGCCTGGCCGCTTCAATTCGCCGTACTGCTGTTGGGCTGCGGCATCGGCGCGGCGGCCTGGTTCAACCTGCGGACAATTCACGCAGGGGTTCAGCCGGGGACTCGGGGCGCCGTCGATCTTCGAAGGGCATGGTCGCTCGGGCAGAACGCGTTCCTGTTGGCCGCCGGATGGTCCCTCGCCTGCGCCGGCGGGGCGGCGCTGATTCTGGGCTGGGACGGGGTGCTGGATGGGATCCTCGCCCGCCCTGGCCTGCTGACGCTGGCCGCCGGCGTGGTGCTGGTGGGCATCGGCATAGGGCGGGTGCTGGCGCTTGACGAGCCGCCGGCCCGTGGCTGGGACGCCGTACTGCGATTCCCGTTGCGCCTGGCGGGTTTGCCGGCGCTTGTGCTCGGGATCGGGCTGTCAGTGATCGGCACAGCGCAAACCCTGGCGCCTGATCGGGTCGCGAGCTGGATCCGGTCGCTGGCCTCGGGTTGGAGGCTCGGCGGTTGACCGCATAGGAGACCCACGATGAGAACACGCACACGATTGCTGACACCGGTGGCTGGGCTGATCGCATTCGCCCTGGCCTGCAGCCTAGGAGCGCCCGCCGCGATTCCCGAGGCCTCCACACCTGGAACCGGCAGCACGCCGGATGCAGCCTCTTCGACGGAGGCGACGAACCCCGGCTCAGGCGGTGACACCGACGGCCCGGCTCCCATCGACTCGCCCGAGGATCTGCCTCCCGGCGATTACTATGAGGCGATTCTGGCCGGGGTCGAGAGCGGGATGTGGACCCCCGAGCAGGGCCTGCTGGCGGTGCTGCGAGCCGTCGCAGGCAGAGGTGAGGATCCATTCGCCCAGACAGAACTCGGCGAGCGCGAGTTGACCGGAGTGATCCGGGAGGCGAGGCGCTACCTCCGCGAAGGGGAAGACCCCGCCGTGCGCGCCGAAATCGACGAGCTACTGGGCGTGATCGTGCCTTCTCCAGACCGGCTCCAGGAATACTCGCGGCCGGAGGGGGAGTCCCGCCGGGGATATCGAGGCCTGGCGGCTCCGGCCATGACAGACCCGAAGTGCGAGGACCTGTACGAAGCGGGTTTCCCGCCCGAGCAAGACATCATCTGCTACCTTGTGGCGCAAGCCCCCATGGGTGCCGAAGGCGTGGATGTGTACTATCCGGCGGATTGGGCCTCCGATCCGGGCTCCAAGGTCTTTGCCGACGCAGCCAAGGCAGCTGTACTGGATGCATGGAAGACCTACAAGCCCTTCGGAAGCATGGGGTCGGTCGGGGTCGTCTTCGCCATGCTGCAGTCCGGAGGGCCGTCGTCCCTGGCCGAGGTCCCTTCGGAGAGTGGGGACGTCTCCTGCTTGATCGTCATCTACCCGCTCGCCTTGTCCAACTACAACCCCGGCGGTTCAGGAGCCTCCGGGATCGCTGGCTTCAAGCAGACGGTTGCCCATGAGATGTTCCACTGCTTCCAGGGCTGGAACTACCCCCAGCACTTCGACGACTGGAGTGCACAGCGCTGGTGGGGTGAGGGTTCCGCGGAATATTTCAGCAACCTGGTGTACCCCACCGTCAACAAGGAATGGAATCGCTTCCCGTATTTCATCTACAAGTCCGCCAACCAGACGATCTTCCAGATGGCTTACGAGAACACGCTCTTCTTCCAGTTCCTCGAGAAGAAGATTCAACCTCAGGGGCTGATCGCCCTCTTTCACCTCCTGCCAACCGGCCAGCCGCACCTGGCGCACATGAAGATGCTGAGCGAGTATGCCGGCATGCCCGACTACTGGCACGAATTCGGCAGGGCAATCATCGATCAGAAACTCGTCGATACGAGTGGCGCCGCAATCCCGGCGTCGTGGCTGCCCGACTATTGGACTGACAAGGTGGGCATCCTCGCCACCCAGGCCTATGACCTTCCCGCCCGCGACTTTGTCCTCGCCCGCTATGACGTGGCGCTGGGCGGGGGGCTGGGATACCACCTGCAAGCGGGCACGAGCGACGACAAGGTCCTGCCCGCCGCCCGGCCGATCGTCGCCCCGCCCTGGACTGGGGTGAAGATTGACCGCGACGCGGGCTGCGCCCGCTATGCCGTGTTGGTCACCAGCCTCGGCACCTCCGGCGTGCCACGCACCTTCAAGATCGATGCAGTCGTCGATCAACCCAACCAAGGCGGTGTGTGTGACACCTGCGTTCTGGGGCGGTGGCGTATGTCGCACCAGAGCTACTCGGACATCTTCCAGACGGTCACCCAGGGGGCGGAGGCGCTCCCGGTGGACAACCTGCTCACGAGCGGCGATTTGGAACTCGAAGCCCGCAGCGACGGTACGCTACTCGCCGAGGCCTTGCCCTTTGGCGTGCAGACCACAGGAAGCACACCCGGCCTGGCGGGGGAATCCATTCCTCTGACGATCACCGTTCAGTTCTCGGGATCCTCGCTGCTGGACTACCTCGCCATGGAGGGGGAGTTCCTGACGACCCTGGTGAGTCCCGGCATCCAGACCCAGTCGCAGGCTGATTTCGGCGGCCAGGTCATCGAAGGTTTGCTGGACGATGCCTTCCTCGCTCCCTTTGGCGCCGGCCCAGAGGGGGCACAGTCCCACTTCACCTACACCTGCACTCCCACCGAGCTCCGGATGTGGGCTACAGAGCCGATCTATGATGACGAGCCTTGGATCTACCAGAAGGTTCCTCAGCCGTAGGCTACGGGGCGGACGTGCCCCATGTCAAGACCTCCGCACTATGCGTGGTGCGGAGGTCTTGACTCACCCCGTAGGGACGCTCTCGTCGCGCCCGATCCGGACTCCCTGCTCATGGGCTCACGCGACAGACGATCGTCGGTTCATCGGCCGGATGGCCCGTGGTCGCTACAGGGAACCGGTCGTGAGGCCAGAGTGCTCCGCCACAGGTGTCGTCGGGCACCTAGCCGCCAGGCGGGTTGGCTTCGCACTCACCCGGATGAAAGCCGAGGCGGGAGCCCGACTCGCGTCCACCCAATGGATGGACGGCAGCGAAGGACGACGACGCCCAGGGCCGACGCGGGGATGCTGGGCGGGCTCACCCCAGCGCCACATCCAGCACCATCATCGTGGCGAAGCCGAGCATGGTGCCGAAGGTAGCGACGTCGGTGTATCCGGCGCGCTGCGCCTCGGGGATCAACTCCTCGGCCACGACGAAGATCATCGCCCCGGCGGCGAAGGCCAGGGCGTAGGGCAGGATCGGCGCCACCAGCAACACGGCCGCCGCCCCGATCACTCCGGCGACCGGCTCGACCATTCCCGAGGCCTGGCCGTAGAAGAACGCCCGCCGGCGGGTGAGCCCCTCGCGCCGCAGCGGCACCGAGACGGCGGTGCCCTCCGGGAAGTTCTGCAAGCCGATGCCTATGGCCAGCGCCACCGCCCCGGCCACCGTCGCCGCCGGAAAGCCGGCAGCCGCCGCCCCAAAGGCGACCCCGACCGCCAGCCCCTCGGGGAAATTGTGCATGGTGATGGCCAGCACCAGGAGCACGCTGCGCCGCCAGCGTGTCGGCAAGCCCTCGGCCTCCTCATCGGAGAACCCGAGATGCAGGTGGGGAAGCAGCATGTCGATCAGCCGCAGGAACCCACCCCCCAGCATGAACCCCACAACTGCCGGGAGCCAGACCGGGAGCGTGCCGCCCTCGGAGAGGGCGATCGCAGGAAGCAGCAGCGACCATACACTGGCAGCGATCATCACCCCGGCGGAGAAACCGAGCATGCCGTCCAGCATCTTGGGCGTGATCTCCCGGAAGAGGAACACCGCCGCCGCGCCAAGGGCCGTCACGAACCAGGTGAAGCCAGTGGCCAACAGGGCCTGCTGGATGGCATTCAGCTCGAGGAACCAGTCAACCAACGCCATGCCTCTCGTCTGAGCCTGGACCCGATCCGTCCCTGTGGGCAGACGCCCAATGCTC
>JALHUE010000333.1 GCA_022866145.1 Anaerolineales bacterium
ACAGGCAGCCCAGGCTTCGGTGGAGCTGGTGGTCGGTGTGGGTGGGGGCAGCGTGATGGACGCTGCCAAGGCGATCGCCGCCATGCTCGCCAACGGAGGCGATCCGCTCGACTACCTCGAGGTGGTGGGATCCGGGAAACCATTGACCCACCCGGCGCGGCCGCTCATCCTCGTGCCCACCACGGCCGGAACGGGAACTGAGGTCACCAAGAACGCCGTCCTTCTGTCAGAGGAGCACCGGGTCAAGGTCAGTCTGCGCAGCCCTGGATTGCTGCCTCGCCTGGCCTTGATCGACCCGGAGCTCATGGATGGGCTCCCGCCGGATGTCACTGCTTGGGGTGGACTCGACGCTCTGACGCAGCTGATCGAGCCTTATGTCGGCCTGCGGCCGCAGCCAATGACGGATGCAGTCTGTCTGGAGGGCATGCGCCGTATCGCCAGTTCGCTCCGGCGCGCCTATGCCAACGGGGGGGACACCGCGGCCCGCACCGACCTCGCCTTGGCAGCCCTGTTCAGCGGTATCGCCCTGGCCAATGCCGGGTTGGGGGTCATCCACGGCTTCGCCAGTGTGATCGGCGGCATGACCGATGCCCACCACGGGTTGGTGTGCGCCAGCTTGCTGCCGGCGGGGATGCAAACCAATCTCGCCGCTCTGCGGTCTCGCGCGCCAGACAGCCCCGCGTTGCAGCGGTACGCACAACTGGCGGCAGCCCTCACCGGCAAGCCCGATGCGCGCCCGGAGGATGGCATTGCCTGGGTCGAGCTTCTCAGCCGAGAACTGAGGGTCGCCCGTCTATCGGAGATCGGCCTGCGCCAGGGAGATATGGACGTGCTCATCGAACGCACGGCGGCTGCCAGCAGCACCCAGGGCAACCCGATCTCCTTGACAGGGGAGGAATTGCGAGAGATCGTGCGAGCAAGTTGGTAGTCAACGCCACCCGCTTCTTGGCGGGACGTGCCAGCCCCCGCCGCCACGAAGTTTCAGGGGAAGGAACCCGCCATCCAGTCCATGCACGCCAACTCCCCTAGCGACAGCTCCACCGCCGCAAAGCCTGTGAGGCCCATTGCGGCCATTCTGGGTCTGACGGTCTTCGCCCATGGCTTGCTCATTCCCTGGCTGGGATTCTACTGGGACGACATGCCGAAGTCGTGGTTCCTGCATCTGTTGGGGCCCATGGGTTTCTGGAAGGTCTACCAGGTGGATCGTCCGTTTCTGCCATGGATCTACATGCTGACTACACCGGTGATCGGGGAGTCGCCGCTTGGGTGGCAGCTGCTGGAGTTGCTGGCGCGGGGGATCACGGCCGTCGGGCTGTGGTGGGTGGTCTGTCTGATCTGGCCGCGTCGGCGCGGTCTCGCTCTGCTGACTGGCCTGTTCTTCGTTGTCTATCCCGGCTTCTTGCAGGGGCCCATTTCGCTGATCTACAGTCACTACTTTCTGCTGTACGCCCTGTTCCTGGCCTCCCTGGGGTGCAGCGTGAAGGCTCTCCGCAACCCAGCTCGGCGCGGGCTATGGACTGGGGCGGCGATCACCGCTCTGACGCTGGTCCTGTTCTCGTTTGAGTACCTTGTCGGGCTGGAGCTTGTCCGGCCGCTGGTGATCGGATTGGTGCTTCGGCAGTCCGGCCTGCGTGGTCGGCGCCTGCTGACCAGGACCGTAAGGCTGTGGGCGCCCTACGCGGTGGTCTTCATTGTCTATCTGCTGTGGCGGTCGCTGGTCGTGCAATTCCCGACCTACGAACCGGAGTTGTTTGTGGGCCTGGCGGTCGCTCCGGTTGCCAAGCTGGGCGGCTTGCTGACCAGGGTGGGCGTGGACCTGTACCTGGGGAGCATCGGGTCCTGGCTGAACGCCCTCAGGCCGCCGGACCTGTCGATCGTTGGGCGGGCCGGGTTGGCGGTGATGGGCCTCGCCGGCGCCGGCGCCCTGGCCGTCGTGCTGTGGGGCCTCCTCCCATACCGCACCCCATCTGCTCGATCTGCGGATGGCGACCCCCGAGCCGATCTGGCGGAAGCGGCGGCGCTTGGCGGATGGTCGTTGATCGTCGCCGGGATGCCGGTGTGGACAACGCTGCTCCCCTTGAGGCTGGTGTTTCCCTGGGATCGGCTAACGTTGCCCTTCATGCTTGGCGCCAGCTTGCTGGCGGCCGCGGGTTTGCTGCTTCTCTTGCGGGATCGCCTGGCCGGGATTGGCGTGGCGGCAATCCTCCTGTCACTGGGCGCAGCTTTCCATGCCTCGAATGCGATGGCCTTCGTGCGGGATTGGGACAGGTACACCTCGTTCATCTCCCAGCTGACCGAGCGCGTCCCAGGCCTTGAGCCGGGCACTTCCTTGCTGATGGACGACATTCCGCTGACATACTCCACCGACAACTCCCTGACCGCGCCAGTCAATTGGGCCTACGCGCCGAACCTCAAGTCCACCCACATGCCTTACCTTGTGGTTTCGATCCCCATGCGGCTGGGAGGCAGCCTGACCTCC
>JALHUE010000334.1 GCA_022866145.1 Anaerolineales bacterium
CCGGGATGGCTGGCGCGCCAGACCAGGGCAAACAGCGAGACGACGACGGCGATGAGCAGGGCCTCGAGGGTCTCGAAGGTCAGCACGGCGAGCAACGCCACCACCGCCAGGACGAAGTCGGCGCGCCGCACGCGCTGGAGGTGCTTGAGCTTGGCGACCTTGACCATCCCCGACACGGCCACGATGACGATCGCACCCAGCGCCGCTTCGGGCAGCGCATAGAACAACGGAGTGAGGAAGAGCGCCACGACGACGGTGAGGGCCGCGGCCAGGATGCCCGACATCTGGCTGTGCGCCCCGGCCCGGTCGTTGGCGGCGGACTTGGACAGGCTCGAGCCGATCGGGAACCCCTGGAACAGCCCCGCGCCGAAGTTTGCTGCCCCCAGTCCGATCAGCTCCTGGTTTTCATCGATCCGGTACTTGTGGGCGGCGGCGAAGCTGCGCGTCGGGCCGATGGCTTCGGCGAAGTTCACCAGTGCTATTCCGAGCGCCCCTGGAAGCAGAAGCAGCCAATTCTGCAGCCCGACGGCCGGCCACTGCGGCGGCACCAGCCCTGCCGGGATGTCGCCGATCACCTCCACGCCGCGCGCCTCCAGCCCGAACACGACCGAAATGACAATCGCGAAGACCAGCGCCACCAGCGCCGCGGGAATCTTGTGGAAGTAGTGCTCCAGGACGATCAGCAGGATCAGGCAAAGCACGCCCGTGATCAGTGTGGCCCGATGTGTTTCCGGCAAGTGAACAAGGATGTCGTACAGCCGTTCCCAGAAGTTGCCCTGCCCGGCCTCGATGCCGAGCAGCTTGGGGACTTGCTTCACCATCACCGTCAGCGCCAGGCCGGTGATGAAACCCACCATCACCGACTCGGAGAAGAACTGCGCCACCCGCCCCAGTTTGAGCAGCCCGGCGATGACGGCAATCAGCCCAGCCAGGACGGCGAGCGCCGCAGTCAACAGGATGAACTCCGGCGTGTCCGGCGCGGCGATCAGGCTGACGGTGGCGAACGACATCGTGGCGATAATGGCCGATACCGCCACCACCAGCTGGCGTGAAGTGCCGAAGATGGCAAAGGCCAGCAGGCCGATCGGGGCGGCATAGAAGGCGGTCTGGGGCGGCATGCCGGCGATCTGGGCGTAGGCCATGCCTTCCGGGATCAGGAGGGCCACCACCGTCAAGCCGGCGATCAGATCGAGGCGCAGCCAGCTGCGCTCGTATTTGGGCAGCCAGGCCAAGATCGGCAGGTAGCGCGTCAGGGCCTTCGGTTGCGAGTCAGCCTTGTTCCCCACGATTGCTCTCACCTCCCGGTCATCCAGTGCACGCCTAGGGCAGTCATCAATTGTGGGGTCAAGTCAGGCTGTAGCGTGACTGCTTCTGCCCAACCGACGCGCCGCCGGGATCAAGATCAGCGGCAAGACGATGAATGCCACTGGCTCATACGAAAACCAGGAGAATGCTACTACGTTATTGTCACCGGCGCGGCTGCCGCCTCGCGGCGTGCGCCCAGGCGCTTGGCGAACGGAAGCAGAATCAGCAGCATAGCCACAACCCCCACCAGCACAAACGGGAGGGTGTTGGTTCCGGAGAAGTTCTGCGTGGCGACCAGGAGGGCGGCCGCACCATTGCGATTGGCTGTGCTCAGTCCCATGGCGCTGCGGACACCAGGATCACGCCCGCCGAGGAGCATCCCGATCACCAGCGATCCCACGATCAACAGGACGATGGCCCCGATGCCGAGCGTGCCGACGAAGCTGAGGATATTGGAAATGTTCATCCCCAGCCCGACCACCAGCAGGACGAGGATCGACAGCCCGGAGATCTTCTGCATCACCGGCGCCCAATGATCCGC
>JALHUE010000335.1 GCA_022866145.1 Anaerolineales bacterium
CGGGGCCGTGATCGGGATCGTCGTCGGCCTGGCTATGATCGTGCTGGCCCCGATCTAGCCCCTCCCTCCGCGGCTGGGAGCGCCGGCGCGCCACCGGCACAGCTTCCCACTCCCAACGGACCTTCTGGCCGGGCTCGCCCAGCAACCAAACGACGCTGGCGGGTGCCAGCGTCGGGGAAGAACCGCCGCGGCGATGACTCAGGGAATTGCGCCTTGGATAGCCTGGTAGGCCCAATCGGCCCCCAGCACCACCTCAAGGTCGAAATCCCCGGAGGGCGCAACCGGGCTGAGGATCTGGCCCTGGGACAGGCCCATCAGTTCGGCCAGGAAACGCAGGGTGTAGGGGAAGGTCGGATTGTGGACGAAGATCCGGGACTTCTCGTAGTCCAGGCGATCGGCATTGCCGACCTCCACCACCGAGATGCCCTGGGCCTTCAAGTACTCTGCAGTCTTGCTGGCCAGACCCTCCACCCCCGAGCCGTTCAGGATCCGCACCCGCGGGTTCTCGACCTTCGCCGCTTCAACAGGCTGGTCCACCGGGGCGGCGGGGCCGACGGCGCTGGCCTGGGCGAAGAGCTCATCCCTCAGACGCCGAATCTCGCTCGGGATGGGGCGCAAGACCTCGGCACCGGAGGGCAGGGTTTCCATGGTCACCATGTCCGGAGGCGCGATCACCCCGCGGCGGATGCTCTCCTTCGGAAGCTGCACGGCCAGGGACCCCAGGGCAATCATCTGGTCGAACGACAGGTTGGTCCGAATGCCGGTGGCGAAATTCTCATACAGGGCCGGAGCTTTGGCGAGCAAGGACGGAAGCATATTCAGGTTGAGGATCTTGTCGCGGATCGCCATGGCGACTTGCTGCTGGCGCTGCGCCCGGTCGAAGTCGCCGCCGGCCGTCTTGCGCGCTCGGGCGTAGGCGAGCGCGTCCGATCCGTTCAGCAAGGCGCTCGAAGGCCGCAGCCAGCGGCACTTCTGCCCGATGGGGCAGATCTTGACCTCTTCCTTGACGAGCACTTCGACGCCCCCGATCTCATCGACCATGCGCTCGAAGGCGCGGAAATCGATGACGGCGTAGTAGGTCACGGGGACGCCCAGCAAGTTCTCGACGGTCTTGGCCGCCAGCGCCGGACCGCCGCCGGGGAGCTGATAGGTCTCACCCAGGAAATAGGCGGTGTTGATGCGGTTGTGCTCGAAGCCCGGGATCTCGACCCACAGATCGCGAGGGATCGACAACATGCCGGCGGCTTTGGTGATCGGATCGACCGAGACCAGCATCATGCTGTCGGTGCGCGGCGGACCGTCGCCTTCGGACCAGTCGCGATAGTCGAGCCCCATCAGCAGGATGTTGACGCGGTCGACGCCGTTCCAGGCCGGCCCGGTTTCCTGAGCGGGAATCGCCACCGGCGGCTGGCCAGCCGCCGGTGTGGCTTCCCCGCCGCCGATCCCGGCGAAGCTGAAGGGCGCCGGCCCAGTGCCTGTCCAGGCGGAGGCCAGGCCGCGCGCCATGGAGAACACCAGGTACCCCGTGAGCACAATCCCTATCAGGAATGCGCCCCCCAGGGCCCACAGGACCCAGGCGGGCATTCCGCTGCGGCGTCGGACGGGTTTTTCGGAGGATGAACGGGCTCTCAAGGCGACAACCTTCCGATGCCCCTGTAGCGCCAGGGGCAAGCGGGCGGATTATATCACCGGGCCCTCTTCCATTTCGGCCGCCAGCCGTTCCCATTCGCCCAGGGCGGCCTGCAGATCGGCCTCCAACTGCGCATACTGCTGGCCCAAATCCCGCACCCGTCCCAGATCGCTGCCGGCGACCTGCAGCTGGGCGCCTACATCCGTCAGCGTCTGCTCGAGAGCGCGAATATCGGCCTCCAGCGTCTCTAGTTTCCGCACCGACCGCGCCGGGCGGGAGCGGCGCCGTGAGGAGGAACCGGCGGCGGCCGGCTTGGCCTGGGCAGGCTGGGACAGGCCTGGCTGCATTTCCAGCATCTGGTCGTAGTTCCCGGGAGTTACCTGCAGGTGTTGGGCCGGGGGGACGACCGACCAAACCTGGGTGGCCAGGGCGTTCACCAGGTAGCGGTCATGGGAGACCAACAGGATGGTGCCGTCGTAGGCCGAGAGCGCGGCCTGCAGCGTCTCCTGCGATGTCAGATCCAGGTGAGACGTGGGCTCGTCGAGCAGCAGCAGGTTGGCCCCCTGCAGGACCAGCCGTGCCAGGGCCAGCCGACCGCGTTCACCGCCGGAGAGCACGTCGACCGTCTTGTCGACCGAATCGCCGCGCAGCAGGAAGCGCGCCAGCCAGTCGCGGGCGGTAGCTGGCGTCAACGACGGATCGGCCTGCATCACCGACTGCAGGGCCGTGCTGGACGGATCCAGATCGGCGTGCGCCTGGGCGAAGTACCCCAGGCGGATGCTCGCCCCCAGCTGGACCTTCCCAGTACGCGGTTCAATCTCCCCCAAAAGGGTGCGCAGGAACGTCGTCTTGCCTGCCCCGTTGGGCCCGAGCAGGGCCGCGCATTCCCCCCGCTGCAGCACCAGGTCGGGAACTGAGAACAGCGCCTCTGGCGAGTCGGCATGGCCCACCTGCAGCGAATGCGTCTCCAGCGCCCGGTCGCCCGAGCGTTCGGTCTGGCCAAAGGTGAAATGAATCGAGGCCTCGGGGCGCAGGCGCTCAACGGGCTTCTGGCGCAGCATGCGCTCCAGACGTTTGCGCCTGCCTTGGGCCTGACGCGTGTTCTGCCCGGCAATATTGCGGGCGATGTAGTCGGACTCCGACTCGACGAATGCCTGCTGTCTGCGGTAAGCCTGCGCCAGCAGCGCCTTTCGCTCCTGCCGCTGTTGGGCGTAGGCCGTGTAGCTGCCGCGGTAGATCTCGATGCCGGCGGGCTCAAGCTCCCAGACCTGATCGACGACGCGGTCCAGGAAGTAGCGATCGTGCGACACTGCCAGGACCGCGCCCGGCCATTCGCGCAGCCAGCCCTCCAGCCATTCCAGCGCTTGAACGTCCAGGTGGTTGGTCGGTTCGTCGAGCAGCAGCAGGTCGGGGTCTTCGAGGATCAAGCGCGCCAGATAGGCCCGGGTCTTCTCGCCGCCGGAGAGCCTGGCCAGCGGGCGGTCGAACTCGTCGGCCGCAAATCCCAAACCGCTCAACACCCGCTTGATGCGGGCGGTGTAGGTGTAGCCGCCGGCCCGCTCGAACGACTCCTGCATCGGGCCGTAGCGCGCCATCGCCTCTTCCGCCCGGCGGGGATCGGCCATGGCGGCTTCCAGCACCGTCAACGCCGCCTCTTGCTGGCGCAGATCGGAGAGGGCCTCCAGGCAGAATCCCCACAATCCGCCCTGCGCCTGCAGATCGTCAAGGCCCGGGGGCAGGGCCTCCTGCGGCAGGTAGCCGATCCGCAGGGAGCGCGAGCGGCTGACACGCCCGGCATCCGGCGAGTCCAGTCCGGCCAGCAAGCGCAGCAAGGTCGTCTTCCCGCTTCCGTTGGGGCCTACCAGGCCAATCCGCGACTGATGGGGGATCGCCAGCGATACACCGGAGAAGATATCCTGGGCGCCGTAGCTCTTGGCCAGGCCGGAGGCGGTCAGCAGAGACATGGGGTCATCCAGGGCATTATACCTAGCCGCGGGGATCAGCCGGGCCGGCGCGACCGCCGCCCACAGCAGCTGCTGGGCTATAATTCCGGCCATCCCGGTCAGAAACCCGATCCATGTCCGACTCATCATCCCCAACCTACCGCAGCGCCCTGATTGCGGGCCTGGTGCTTGCCCTGGCCGGGGCCTTGGGTCTGCTGCTGTTGCTGACCACCACCCTGCCCACCGTCGGCCCGCGCTGGCTGTTCTTCTTCCTGCTGACGATGGCCGCCACCGGCGTCGCCCTGCCCTTCGTCTGGCTGCTGAATGTTCGCTTCAGCCGGCGGCGCTCGCCTGCGCCGGGAGTGCTTGTACGCGAAGCGCTGCTGCTGGCGCTGTACGTCGATATCGTCGTCTGGCTGCAGGTCAACCGCAGTCTGTCGCTGCCAGTTGCCTTGCTGCTCGGGGTTGGGCTGGCCACGCTCGAGTGGTTCCTGCGTCTCCTCGAGCGGTCGGCCTGGAAAGCCGGCCGGTGAGCCTTTCGGACCTGCCGTCGATCGACCGACTGTTGCGTCACGGCGATACCCGTGGGCTGGTGGAACGCTACGGCCGCCCGCTGGTGCTGCAATCGCTCCGGGCCCGGGTTGAGTCGGTGCGCGCCGTGATCTCCCCGGGCGACCCCGTCCCGCCCGACTCGCTGCTGATCCAGGCCGCCGCCCAAGAGATCGCCGCCCTGCTCGAACCCGAACCACTGCCCGTCATCAACGCCACCGGCGTAGTGCTGCACACCAATCTCGGCCGGGCGCCGCTCAGCCGCGCCGCCCGCCAGGCCGTCCTCGAGACGGCGTCCGGCTACGTCGCCCTGGAGTACGACTTGAGGCGGGGCGCCCGCAGCCAGCGGCATGTTCATGTCGAGCCCCTGCTGTGCCAGGTGACCGGAGCGCAAGCCGCGCTGGTGGTCAACAACAACGCCGCCGCGGTGCTGCTCGCCCTGACGGCGCTGGCCCGGGGAAAGGAAGTACTCACTTCCCGCTCGCAGTTGATCGAGATCGGCGGCGGCTTTCGCCTCCCGGATATCCTCAAGCAGTCGGGGGCACGGCTGGTCGAGGTCGGCACCACCAACCGCACCCACCTGCGGGATTTCGAGCAGGCAATCCGCCCCCAAACCGCCTTGATCCTGCACGCCCATTCCTCCAACTTCCGCTTGATCGGTTTCGCCACTGAGCCTTCGTTGGGCAGCCTGGCGGATCTCGGCGCCAAGCACAATATTCCCGTGCTCGATGACCTGGGCTCGGGCGCGCTGCTGGACACGGCCGCCTACGGGCTGGGGCACGAGCCCAGCGTGCAAGAATCCCTCCAAGCCGGAGTTTCGCTGGTAGCCTTTTCGGGGGATAAGCTGCTGGGAGGCCCGCAGGCAGGGATCCTCGTCGGCCGGGGGGATCTGATCGACCGCCTGCGGCGCAATCCGCTGGCACGCGCGGTTCGGCCCGACAAGTTGTGCCTGGCCGCCCTGAGAGCAACGCTGGTGCACTACCTCAAGGATGAAGCCGTGCAGCAGGTGCCGGTCTGGCAGATGATCGCGGCCACAGAGGGGGATCTGCGTCGGCGAGCCGAAAGTTGGGTACGTGCCCTGGGTGCCGGCGAGGTGCTCCCGGGCCGGTCCACGGTCGGCGGCGGCAGCCTGCCGGAAGAGACTCTGCCGACCTCGCTGCTCGCCTTTTCTCTCCCCCGGCCCAATCAGCTGGCAGCCTGGCTCCGGCGCCAGTCGCCCCCGGTCGTGGCCCGGGTCGAAGATGACCGGCTCGTGCTCGACCCGCGTACGGTGTTCGAGTCGCAGGAAGCTGACCTGCTGCGCATCTTGCACAGTTTGCTATCAGGAGGCTGAAGGGCCCCGCCGGCCCAGGGCAACATCCGGGCAGTCGAACCTCACTATGCCGCTTGCCCAAGGTGCAACCCCCGGGCATCCCTCGGCGATGCACGGCCGGGGAGGCAGAGCGGCGGGCAGGCCCCCCGGCGGGGCCGGATCCCGGCTCGGCCGTCTGGCCGGAGCCGCAGGAAACCGGCATCCCACGTCAGCGATAACACACAAGAAGGAGAACGGATGAAGGCTGACTTGGACGCACACATGCAGGCCGCCGGCCTGGACGCCCTGCTGATCTTGTCGGACGGAATGCCGCACGCCGCAACGACATACTTCTGCGGGACCACGAACGCAGGCACCACGCTGCTGCTGAAACCGCGAGGGCAGCCACCCATCCTCTTCCACGGCAATATGGAGCGCGAGCAGGCTGCCCTCACAGGCCTGCCAACCCGCAACTTCGAGCAGGCCGGGTGGGGCAAAACGATCTCAAGCCAGGCGGGCGAGCAGCTGGCCGCCGAACTCGAGGCCCTGCAGGTTCGCGGCAACGTGGCGGTCCACGGCAAAGCCGAAGCCGGCGCCGTATACAGCTTCCTCAAAGCCTTGGAGCAGGCTGCGCCCCAGATCAGCCTTGCCCTCGAGGACACCCAGAGCGCTGTGCTGATGCTTACCCGATCGACCAAGGATGCCGCAGAGGTCGAGCGCATGCGGACGGTCGCCCGGGCGACGGTTTCGGTCGTGGGCAACGTCGTTGATTTCCTGATGAGCCACCCCGCCCGGGACGGAAGGCTGGTCAATCAGCAAGGGGAACCCCTGACCGTCGGTGAGGTCAAGCGGCGCATCAACTTGTGGCTGGCTATGAAGGATCTGGAGAACCCGGAAGGTACGATCCTCGCCATCGGCCGCGAGACCGCCTTCCCGCACAGCACTGGCCGGTCCGACCAACCCATCCCGCTCGGCGTACCGATCATCCTCGACATCTTTCCCCGCGAGGCTGGCGGAGGTTACTTCTACGACTTCACGCGAACCTGGAGCCTCGGCCGGGCTGGGGACCAACTGCTGGCGGCCTATCAGGATGTGGCCGACTGCTACCACGCCAGCCTCGACGGACTGCGCCTCGGCCGGGCGACCCGCGAACTGCAGAGCCAGGCCTGCGACCTGTTCGAGGCCGGCGGCCATCCGACCCTCCGCAGCCGCCCGGGCACAACTGACGGCTACGTGCACTCGCTGGGCCACGGCGTCGGGCTGGACGTCCACGAGCCCCCCAGCATGCGCCACCTCGAAACCGAACGGTCCATCCTCCAGGCAGGAATGGTGTTCACGATCGAGCCCGGACTCTACTACCCCGACCGGGGATTCGGCGTTCGTCTGGAGAACACCTACGTTCTGGGTGCGGATGGCAGGGCCGAGGCCCTGGCGGAGTTCCCGGAAGACCTGGTTCTGCGCGCTCCCGGCTGGTAGCCGGGCGAGGGCAGCCCCAGGCTCATCGGCGACACCCGGCGAGCCCTGGCACGGGCTGGACCTCGCCCTAGGTGTGCGTCCGGGGCAGATCGCCGCGACCGAATCTTGACGCCTTGCACCCGCTCAGCCGGTTGACTTCGCCGACGAGTTGGTGCACCATCATCGACCGGACATGGAACAGGAAACGCGCCTCCTCGGCATTGAGACCTCGTGTGATGAGACGGCTGCCGCCGTGGTCGAGAGTGGCCGGCACGTGGTTTCGAACGTGGTCGCCTCCCAGGCCGACCTGCACGCCCGCTATGGGGGCGTCTTTCCCGAGGTCGCCTCACGCATCCACATCGAGACCATCTTCCCGGTCGTCTCGGAGGCGCTATCCCAGGCGCACGTCGGGATGGACGCGATCGACGCCATCGCCGTCACCCGCGGGCCCGGCCTAGCCGGGTCGCTGGTTGTCGGGCTCAACATGGCCAAGGGGCTGGCACTGGCCTCGGGCCTGCCGCTGCTCGGCGTCAACCACCTCGAAGCCCACCTGTATTCCACCTGGTTGGTCGAGGGGCAGCCCCTGCCAGACTTTCCCCTGCTGTGCCTGATCGTCTCTGGCGGCCACACCGAACTGATCCTGATGACGAACCATCTGGAATATCAGCGGCTGGGTGCCACCCTGGATGATGCCGCCGGCGAAGCCTTCGACAAGGTCGCCCGGCTGCTCGGCCTGGCGTATCCCGGCGGCCCGGCGATCCAGGCCGCCGCCGAGAACGGCGACGCCTCCGCTTTCCGCTTTCCGCGCGCCTGGCTGCAGGGCACGTGGAATTTCTCGTTCAGCGGCTTGAAGACCGCTGTGCTGCGCGAAGTGCGGGCCCAGCAGCCGGAGATCGAGGCCGGGGTGGAGGCGCCCGGCCCGGGGTTGCCGATCGCCGACCTGGCCGCCTCGTTTCAGGCGGCCGTGATCGACGTCCTGGCCGGCAAGACGCTGGCGGCCGCCAAGGCCTTCAAGGCCAAGGAAGTCCTGATCGCCGGCGGCGTCTCCGCCAACCTGCCGCTGCGGTCGGCGATGCTCGACCAGCGCGACTTCCCCGTGCGCGTGCCGCCTCTGTTTCTGTGCACCGACAACGCCGCCATGATCGCCGCCCTGGGACACTGGCGCTATCTGTCGGGACAGCGCGACGCCCTCGACATCGACGTCCTCCCCACCTGGCCGTTGGCCGCCTAGCGCCTCAAGCCGACTCCCGGCTGTGCCGGCAGTGACCTGGGCCTGGCTTGGGGTCAACCGCCACCCGGCGGGGATCGGGAAGCTCAGCGCCCGAAGATCCCCACCCGCACCCCGAGCCGGCGGACCGGGTGGAAATCCGCTCCCTGGCGTATCCCGGCCATCACCTGGGCTGGCTTCTCGACAAACGCCCCGCGTAGCAGGCTGACCCCGTGGCCGAAGAGCACCTCGCTGAGCGGCACGCTCGGACCGACCAGCGCCACCTGGCCGTCAGGTGGGCAAAGCGGCAGCAGGCCATCCAGCGTGCGGTTGACCAGCGCCATCCCGGTGATCACGATCAAGTCCGAGGCGGCAAGTACCTCTGCCGCCTGGTCGCCCGGGCGCTCGCCCTGGAGCGGTTCCAGCTCCAGCACGGTAGGGCTCGCGGCCAGCGGGCCTAGCAGGGCGGCGAAGTGAAACTTCCCCACCAGAACAACGCGCTTTCCACGGCAGCGCCATGCCAGGACCTGGTCCGCGTTCCCCTGCGTCCAGCGATTCTGATTCAGGGGGATCATCGCCTGCAGGGTGGCAGGTCCCAGGCTGGCTTCCGGCCCGCCGCGGGGGAGGCGCATCGAGTCCAGTTGTCCGGCATCGGCGACGGCGGGGGAGGCCAGCCTGGCAGGCTCCGGCGAGGGGCACAAAGTGCTCGCCAGGCCGCAGCGCTCGCCCCTGGGAGTCCGAACCCAAACGCCGGTCCAGTGCAGCCCCAGGCAGTCATCGACGACATCGGCCTCGGCGGCGGTCACCGGCAGGCCCTCCAACAAGCCCATGCTTTCATTCTCAGCGCAGGCATTGCGTCCGGGTGACGGTTGACACTGCCCGATGCCGGGGGATTCGAGGACAATCCAAGCGGCGCACCATCAACCCTCCGAGCCCGCCCACAACCGGCCGGTGTAGACTCCGCAGCGGGGGCGCCTGGGCTTCCCCGGCGGGTCCCGCCCTATCGTTGAGCGGACGCGGATGTCCGGCCGCAAGGAGGATCCCATATGACTGAAGTCCTTCTGGCCCGCTGGCAGTTCACCATCACCTCCGTCTACCACTTCTTCTTTGTGCCCCTGACGATCGGCCTGGTATGGCTGGTGGCGATCATGGAGACGGCTTACGTGCGCACGGGCGACGAGACCTACCTGCGCATGACCCGCTTCTGGGGCAAGCTGTTCCTGATCAACTTCGCCGTCGGCGTTGTGACCGGGATCGTGATGGAGTTCCAGTTCGGCATGAACTGGTCGGAGTACTCCCGATTCGTCGGAGATGTGTTCGGCGCTCCGCTGGCGATCGAGGCACTGCTGGCCTTCTTCCTGGAGTCGACGTTCCTGGGGCTGTGGATCTTCGGCTGGGATCGGCTGTCGAAGGGGGTGCATGCTGCCACGATGTGGCTGGTGGCGTTCGGCTCGACCATCTCCGCCTTGTGGATCCTGATCGCCAACTCCTTCATGCACCAGCCTGTGGGCTATGCCCTCGAGAACGGACGGGCCGTGATGGTCGACTTCTGGGCGCTGGTGACCAATCCGCATGTCCGCCTCCAGTTCCCGCATGTGATTGCCGGGGCGATCACCACCGGCGCCTTCTTCGTCCTGGCCATCAGCGCCTATCACCTGCGGCGCAGGACGGC
>JALHUE010000336.1 GCA_022866145.1 Anaerolineales bacterium
CCGCACGTGATGTTCCCGCTGCCGCCGGGGCAAAGCATCCGCCCCAACGCCCTCGAGCTCTGCCTGCAGCCCGACGAAGGCATGCACCTTGTGTTCGAAGTCAAGGTTCCGGATACGATGAGCGAAATGCGCTCGGTCGACATGGACTTCCACTATGCCGACGCCTTTGGGCCGGATGCCATCCCAGATGCCTATGAACGTCTGTTGCTCGATGCTCTCGCCGGCGATGCTTCGCTCTTCACCCGGGCCGACACCATCGAGCTCGCCTGGCAGCTGATCGATCCCATTCAACGGGCTTGGGACGCCTCTGGCGGATTAGGACTAACCAGCTACCCGCAGGGGGCCTGGGGACCGACTGCCGCGGATGACCTGCTTGCGGCAGACGGCCACAGCTGGTCCAGCGGCTGCATTGGACACTTGGGTGGTCCAACCTCGTAGGATCTCACCTGCCCGCGAACTGCGCTTAGGCAGTTGGATGCGGAGGGGGGCCTGCCGGGAAGATGGCTTACCAGATGTCGATTCCGACCCCGATACGCATCTATGGCACCGAGTGGTGCACCGACTGCCACCGGGCGCGTGCCTTCTTCGAGCAGCGCCGCATTCCCTATGTGTGGATCGATCCGGACCAGGAGTCCGAGGCCGAGCAGTTCGTGCTTCGGATCAACCAAGGCCTGCGCAGCGTCCCAACCATCGTCTTCCCCGACGGCAGTATCCTGGTCGAGCCTTCGGTTGCCGATCTGATCGCAAAGTTCGAGGACCTCGGCCAGACCTGACGAAGGGGCTGGAAGGAAGGACCGACGCATGTACCGAGATCTGAGGGAATACCTTGCCGAGCTGGAACGCCGCCAGATGCTGAGGCGCATCCAGACTCAGCTGTCGCCAGCGCTCGAGATCAGCGAGGTCACCGACCGCATCTGCAAAGGGCCGGCCGACCATAACCAGGCTCTGCTCTTCGAGTCGGTGGCCGGCCACGACGTGCCTGTCGCCACCAACCTGTTCGGTTCGGAGCAGCGCATGGCCCTGGCGCTGGGCGTGGAGCGGTTGGACGAGCTGGGCGAACGGCTGGCCGAGCTGCTGGACTTCCGCCTGCCGCAAGGCCTGGGAGGGATGATCGGGCGCGGTCAGGACATGCTCTCGGCGATGCGAGCCATTGGACTTGGGCCCTCGAAGGTGCGATCGGGGCCCGTGCACGAGCTCATCGAAAAAGACACCGCCCGCCTCTCCTCGCTGCCGGTGCTGACCTGTTGGCCGGAGGACGGCGGCCCGTTCATCACCCTGCCCCAGGTGATCACGCGCGATCCAGAAACCGGGACGCGCAACGTCGGCATGTACCGGCTGCAAGTGGTCGACGAACGCCGGCTGCTGATGCATTGGCAGCGACACAAAGGCGGGGCCGAGCACGAACGCCTGGCGAAGGAGCAGGCCAAACCGACCATCCCTGCCGCCATCGTCCTTGGGGGCGACCCGGCCGCGATGTGGTGCGCTTCGGCGCCCCTGCCCCCGAACATCGACGAATACCTGCTGGCCGGCTGGATCCGCGGCAAGCCGGTCGAATTCGTCGACTGCCAGACCATTCCGCTCGAGGTGCCGGCCCAGGCCGAAATCGTCATCGAAGGCTTCGTCGACCCCAATGCGCGTCTGCCGGAGGGGCCATTCGGCGACCACACCGGGTACTACACCCCGGTCGAGCCTTTCCCGGTCTTCAACGTCACGGCCATCACCCGGCGCCGCGAGGCGATCTATCCGGCGACGCTGGTCGGCATCCCCCCGATGGAGGACGTGTGGATGGGCAAGGCCGCCGAGCGTCTGTTCCTGCCGCTGATGCGCCTGTTCCTTCCCGAGATTGTCGACGTCAACATGCCGGCCGAAGGCGTGTTCCACAACCTGGTCCTGGTCTCGATCCAGAAGCGCTACCCCGGCCACGCCCGCAAGGTCATCCACGGGTTGTGGGGCCTCGGCCTGCTGATGTTGGCCAAAGCCATCGTCGTCTTCGACGAGTGGGTGGACGTCCAGAACACGAGCCAGGCAGCCTGGCAGGCACTGGGCAATGTCGACTGGTCGAAGGATGCGGTGATCAGCGACGGCCCGGTTGATCAGCTCGACCACGCCTCCTATCAGCCCTTGTTCGGCGGCAAGATCGGCATCGATGCTACCGCCAAGCTCCCGGAAGAGGGCTACCGCAGAGGCTGGCCGAAGCCGGTCAGCATGACCCCAGAGGTCAAGGCGCGCATCGAAGAGTTGTGGCCGGGTCTCGGCCTGTAGGCGCCAGGGAGGATCCCCGCAGGATCTTCGACAGCCCGCCGGCTGCCGACCCGCGGCCAAGCGGCCGAACCAGCAGCTGGCCGATGATCGCAGCCAGGATGCCCCCGAGCACGACCGCTGAAATGGCGCGAGCGCGCGCAGCCGTCGGCACGATCCCGCCGGCTGCGAAGCGGGAGAGCAGGACCACGGCGTAGGCGATGCCTGAGCAGCCCTGCCAGCAATCCCATCAGCTGGGCACCCAGCCCGACGGCCAGGCCAGGGCGCCCGCCGGTTCGATCGGTCGCCAGGCCGGTGACGCCCAACCGCACGCTGCTGAGCTTCCGCACAACGTGCGGCGGAATGAGTGGGGCTCGGGGGTCGGTAGGAACTTGATAGTCGGACATCGGAGGTCCAATGATCCTACCTGCAGCCGGCGTCGGGGCTCAGGCGTTGGCCCATGTTACAATCCGCCCCGATTTGCCGGCTGCTCCCACCGTCCCAGCCCCAGGCAGCCATTCGTCCATGGTGTCCGTGCAGAGAGTTCGAGACTTCTTCGAGCTGATCAAGTTCGAACACACGGTGTTCGCGCTCCCGTTCGCCTACCTCGGAATGCTGCTCGCTGCCTCGGGCTGGCCTGGGGGCTGGGATTTCATCTGGATCACCATCGCCATGGCCGCCGCCCGCACCCTGGGCATGAGCGCCAACCGCTGGGTCGATCGCTGGCAGGACGCCCGCAACCCACGCACCGCCAACCGCCCGCTGGCCACCGGCGCCATCCAGCCCCGGACGGTGTGGATCGGGATGGGGATTTCGGCCCTGGTCCTGGCGCTGGCGGCTTACGCCCTCGGCCCGCTGCCATTCCGCCTGCTCCCGGGCGCCTATCTGTTCCTGCTTGGCTACCCGTTCACCAAGCGCTTCACCGTGCTGTCTCACTTCGCCCTCGGGATGACCGACGGCCTGGCGACGCTCGGGGCCTGGGCCGCCGTTCGCCAGTCCCTATTCACCTGGGCGGATCTTCCCGCCTGGGTGCTATTCGCGGCCGTCAGCTTATGGATCGCCGGCTTCGACATGATCTACGCCTGCCAGGATATCGAGTTCGATCGACAGGAGGGTTTGCACTCGGCGCCGGCCCGATACGGCCCGGCCACGGCCCTTCGGTTGTCCTCCGTCTGCCATGCCTTGACAACCTTTCTGTTGCTTGGTCTCGGGGCGCTGATGGGGCTCGGCCCGATCTTCGCCGTCGGCGTGGTGGTTACCGGCAGTCTGCTAGCCTATGAGCACTACCTGGTGCGTCCCAACGATTTCACCCGCTTGAACACGGCGTTCTTCAACGTCAACAGCGTCATCAGTTTGACTCTGCTCGTCACGACGACGATGGCGCTGGTTGCGCCCTAG
>JALHUE010000337.1 GCA_022866145.1 Anaerolineales bacterium
CAGGCCATTCGCGAACACAGCGGGATCGACATCGCCGAACACCCTGACGCCGACAGCCTGCGCCTGGCGATGGCGGCTCACGGACACGAACCGGCGGCCGACTCCACCCGCGGCAAGCTGATCGACTCGCTGCTCGCCCACCATGTCGAGCCGACCCTGATTCAGCCGACCTTCTTGTACGACTACCCGAGGGACATCTCCCCGCTGGCCAAGAGCAAGCCCGAGGATCCAACCACCGTCGAGCGCTTCGAGGGCTTCGCTGCCGGCATGGAGCTGTGCAACGCCTTCACCGAGCTCAACGATCCCTTCGACCAGGAGCAGCGCTTCCTGGAAATGGGGCGCGATTATGCCGCCGACAGCGAAGAGCGCCATCCCCTGGATGAGGACTACCTGCAGGCCATGCGCTACGGGATGCCCCCCAACGGCGGATTCGGCATGGGCGTCGACCGGCTGACGATGCTGCTCACCGGCTGCACCTCGATTCGCGAGGTCATCCTGTTCCCCCACCTGCGCGCCCGGGACTGACGCCTGGCGCGCAGCCCGCGGCTCCCCTGCCCTGGCCCCCTCGACCGCCTCGACGCATGCGACGCCGCCACATGGCGCCTCCAACCCGTAGCCCAACCCTGGCGCGGGTAGATCCCTGTGAGGCTGAGGAAGAAGCCGCGACGCCAGAGAGGAATGTGAATATGTGGTGGGTAGCCACCCCATATGCGGTTCGCTTCTCTCTGACAGGCGTCTTCATCAACCATCCTGGGGGAAGCTTCGGGAAGCAGCCTCGCCGCGGACCTGCCGGCGTCTGCTATCCGGCAGCCGAGGCGGTCAGTCGTCGGGCAGTTCGGTAGGCAGGCTGACGATCCCGGGGACCGGCGAGAACACCAGCCACAAGCTGCCCAGACCGGCGCCAATCACGCCCACCAGCAAGGTCACACGCAAGCCGAACACCTCCGCCAGCGCGCCTCCAGCCAGCATCCCGAACGGGCTGACCGCCAGGGCCATCAGCTCCATGCTGCGTTCACCCGCCCGAGCAGTGCCCGCGGGGCGAGCGCCTGGCTGAGGCTAAGTTCACCGATGAAGAAGACCATCAAGGCGAAGTCGCCGGCGAGTTGGCCCACGAGCAGGAAGAGCGCGCCCCAGGGTGCGATCGCTGGCGCCAGCGGGGTGAGAAAGGCAACGGCGCCGCGGAAGATGAAGGCCGCGATCAGCGTCCGCCCGAGCCCATAGCGGACGCTCAATCGGCTGGCCGCGCCTGCGCCCAGGAGTGCCCCGACCCGCCGCTGGCGATCAGCAGACCGAGGATCGCCGGCTGGGTCGAGAGCACGCGCAGGGCGAACAGGACGTACAGGGCCCCGAAGAACCCACCGAAGAAGTAGAAGAATCCGCTGGCGCCTGCCAGGGCGCGCAGCCTCCGGTCGCGGCGGACCCACCCCCAGCCTGCCAGGGCCTGGCGCCACAGTCCCTCGGAAGAACCCCGCGGAGCCGGCGCCGCCTCTCGGCGGCCGATCAACGCCAGGCTGATGCCCGAGAACAGGAAGGTGACTGCATCGACCAGGATGGCGATCGGACCCCCCAGGGCCTGGACGAGAGTCCCTCCCAGGGCCGCCCCGCCAATCTCTACAAGGGAGTCCCCGACCTCGAGCTTGCGTTGGCCTCGATCCGCTGGCTCCCCTCCACCAGGCTGGGGACGTAGGTGGGGAAGGCAACCTTGAACACTACGCTGAACCCGCCTACGAGAAACGACACGACCAGGAGCAGCATCAGATCCAGCCGGCCTAGAACGGCCGCCAGGGAAATCGTGAGCAGCAGAGCGGCACGAGCGATGTCTGCGGCGATCATCACGGGTCGACGGCGGAATCGATCGGCGATCAGGCCTGCCGGCAGGCCGAACGCCAGGGCCGCGGCCGAACCTGCGGCAGCCAGCAGGCCGAGCTGAAGCGGCGAGGCCGCGAGTACCAGAACGGCGGTGAAGGGGAGCGCCTCGCGGCTCACGGTCGAACCGAGGCTGGAGATGGTTTGACCGGCCCACAGCCGGCGGAATGGAGCATCCTTCCACAGCGAGTTGGGGGAGGAGGGCGGGGCTTTCATCGCCGTCGGGAGGAGGCAACGGGGAGAGCCGTCAGGACGGACGCCTGACCGGTTGAAGGGCAGCATCAATCAGCCCGCAGGGCGAAGGGGAGCGGGCTCAACCCCGGCGAGGCGGCTGCCAGCCGGCCAACTTGCGCCAGGTGGCGTAGCGCGAGGTTAGGTGGATCGCATGGGAGGACTGCCGGCAGACCAACTGTGCCTGCCTAAAGGCTTGTGCCATGGAAGGCCCGTCATGGAACGGTGGGAGCAGCATGCGCGACCGGCCAACCTCGCGGTAGGAGTGGGCATCCGATCCAGCGGTGCCCGGCTTGCCCTCAGTGGAAGCCAGACGTTCCGCCTGGGGGTTGGCATCTCGGACCATGCTGCGTGAGTTGAAGGCCTCAATGGCATCGACCAGCGGCAGGATTCGGCGCAGGTCTTCTTCCTTCCAGGCACCCGATCGGCGGTGGTCATACGGGTGAGCGACGCTGATCGCCGCCTGCTGGCCCCGCAGGCGGCGGATGGTCTCCTCCGGGGTCAAGCCGGCCGGGATGTGCTCCCGGACGAAGTACGCCAGCAGCTCGCCCTGGGTGGTCATGATTTCCTCACCGACGATGATGAAATCCGGCGCCAGCCGGGCGGCCTCCAGGGCGCCGCCGATCGCGTTGTGATCGGTGATCGCCAAACGGTCCAGACCGGCGTCCTGGGCTACCGCGATCAGTCGGTCGGGTAGCATCAAGCTGTCCTTGGACCAGTAGGTGTGGCAGTGGGTTTCGACTGCGAGCAGTTCCGGCATGCGTGGCGCTAGCCGCCGCTCTGCAGAAGGCGAAGGCCCCCGTACACCAGCCCGGCGACCGCTGCCAGGGCCACTGCGGCCTGGACCACGGTTCTGGGCTGCATGCCGGGCATGACAACTTGTCCATCGCCGTACGAACGGAACAGCTTGCCCCACGGAGTCTGCAGGGCTTGCGCCACGCGCCGCCGGCCGACAAACGGATACCAGTACACGTTGTGGTAGAAGTTGCTGGCGAAGTACGACCAGGGAACTAGGGGGCTCTGAAGCAAAGGTTTCTCCAGCGGCTTGAGCGGCCCATGGTAGATCAGCTTCTGGCCGCGGCTGGCGAACGTATCTTCCTGCACGAATCCCCAGGCCGGTTCCTGTTCGATGTCGTGGCCGACGATCTCGATTTCCCGCGGATCGCCGACCCCCAATCCGAGCTCGTGGGCCCGCCGGATGAAGCGGATCTTCATCGGGTCGAAGCCTTGCAGCTTGGCGGAAACGGCGTCAATTGCCACCTGATCGGCGGAGGCCAGCAGGATGTCCTTCTGATGCCAGCGCATCGCCCGCGGGCCCGGACCATCCCCGGCGAAGGTGCCATCCATCAAAGCGAACAGCCCAGGGTGGATCTCCTGTTGGATCATCAGCAGGTCCACCAGGGTGTCGTGGATCACGGCGTGCGTCCAGTGGCGGTTGCGATGGAGCAGCCCGCCGAAGGCGTTCTTCATGGCGCCGGTGATGGTCGTGAACACGTGGGTCTTCACCGTTGGCAGGTGCACCATGTTCAAGCCGATGAGTTCCTTCGGGATGAACACGCCCTTCGGGTAGACCTTGTCCAGCACCAGGAACGGCCGGGTGGGCTTGTACTCCGCCCACTCGAACTTCTGCTCGTACAGGTAGATGCAAGGAATGCCGCACTGATCGGTGACGAAACGGTGCTTGTTGTTGAACTCGCCTTCCCGGGTGTCGACGACGACCGTATCGTTGTGGACGCCGACCAGGTCGTCGTAGCCCAGGTGCCGCAGGGCGCGGATGGCGCCTTCGATCTGCCAGGGCGCCGAAGAACAGGCCGGATACCAGGTCTGCCAGGAGATGTTGATCTTGAGCCCGGTGCGCACCCCGCGCGGCAGGGCCGAATCGACATGGGCCATGCGCATCAGGCGCTCGGTGTCTTCCAGAATCGACTCGGGCCGCGTCTTTGCGACGGCCACCAAA
>JALHUE010000338.1 GCA_022866145.1 Anaerolineales bacterium
AAGTTCCGACCGCTCCTGGCGGCCTGACCGCCCCCGGACGACACTCGCCGGACAGCCTGCTTGGCAACAACCGCCGGCAGGCTGTCCGCTTGTCAAGGTGAAATGCGACCGGTAGGTGTTCTCGGATACGGCATGGTTCCTGTCAGCGAGCACTGGGGGCAGTCGGCCCTCGACCTCGCCGGGACAGCGATTCAGGCCGCCCGCCACGACGCCGGTATCGAGGGCATCGACCTGCTGGTCGTCGCCAACATGCTGGCGGCCTGCGGCCCGAATGGCCAGCTGAACCTGGGCGCCCAGGTCGCTGACTGGTCGGGTCTAGGAGGGATCGAGGCCTTCAAAGCCGAGTCCGCCTGCGCCTCGGGGGGGTCGGCCTTCCGGGCCGGGTGGTTGGCGGTGGCATCGGGCCAGGTCGACCTGGCGCTGGTCGTCGGGGTCGAGAAAATGACCGAGACTCTCGGGCCGGAGGTCACGCTTGGGCTGGCCTCGGCAGCCGATGCCGATTTCGAAGTGCCGCACGGCACCAGCTTCGTCGCCCTCAACGCCTTGCTCATGCAGCGATACATGCACGAGTACGGCTGGAAACACGAGGAGTTCGCCCCGTTTTCGATCGTGGCCCACGACAACGCCTCGCGCAATCCGTTCGCCCGGCTGCAGGACCGGATCAGTGCCGAGGCGTACCGCAAGGCCCGGATGATCTGCGATCCGATCAACCTGCTGGATGCCTCGCCCATCGGGGACGGGGCGGCGGCCATCCTGCTTGGGCCCCAGGACAAGACCTCACCGCGTCCCGGTCGCTCCCCGCTGCGGGTGGTGGCCTGCGCCAGCGCCACCGACACGATCGCCATCCACGACCGGCGGGAGCCTCTGCGCTTGAAGGCTGGCGAGGAGTCGTCGGCCCGCGCTTACGCCATGGCCGGCGTCGGCCCGCAAGACATCGACTTCTTCGAACTGCATGACGCCTTCAGCATCATGTCGGCCCTGTCGCTCGAGGCCAGCGGCTTCGCGGCGCCGGGCCAAGCACCTCGCCTGGCTCTGGACGGAGAGCTGGCGGCGGGCGGCCGGCTGCCGATCGCCACCCATGGCGGCCTCAAGGCTCGCGGCCACCCGGTCGGCGCCACGGGCGTGTATCAGATCGTCGAGGTGGTCCGGCAGCTGTGGGGGGAGGCTGGCCGCAACCAGCTGGACCGCGCCCGCCTGGGCATGGCCCAAAACGTCGGCGGCTCCGGCGGCACGATCGTCACCACGATTCTCCAGACACAGAACTAAGGCCTTTCGCGGCCGCCGGGCGAACCCCTGCACGGGCAGCGGTCGTGAAGCCGTCCTCACCCCGAGCGATAGTCCTGCAGCTGTGGCATACCTCTTGCATCGGAGCCTGGCGGGCCCTCATGGCCGCTTGACGCACCTGTACGGCTGTGCTAGCATGCCGGCCGTTGGGGCGTCTGGGACTGCGTCCGATCCCCGGAGGACCCACGGGAGGAACCGATGCTGGTCTTGCGCCGATTGCCGTTCCTGGTCCTGGCGCTGTTGCTGCTGTTCACGCTCTCCGCCTGCACCCGAAGCGCCTCCACCCCGCCGCCCCCCACCGGTGCCGCCGGCACGCCCGCCGGGACTCCCGGGGCTTCATCCGGCCTGCAGGCGACGATGGAAGCCGTGCGCTATGCCCTGCTGACACAAACCGCCCAGGCGGCCGGCGGGGGTGCCCAGGCCACCCAGGCACCGCCCAGCGGGAGCGTTCCGACTGCAGCCCCGCCGGGGCCGACCTCGCTGTCGACGACACCGCTGGTCTCGCCCACGCCATTGGCCACAACCATCCCAGCCAAGCCCAGCTGCCCATACAAGTACATTGTCAAGCCCGGTGAACGGCTGTTCCGCATCAGCATCAACCTGGGTTACGATCCGGACTTCTGGAAGGAAATCGCTTCCGCCAACAACATCGTCTCACCCTGGCTGATCTACCCTGGCCAGGAACTTACGATCCCGTGCGAGAGCTGAGACCCTCGCAGCAGACCCAGACCAGCCGACCGGCCTTCGTAAGCGCACGCTGACTGTACCCGGGGTTCGGGCCTTGTCCGAACCCCGTTGGTTGTCCGAGGGGGTCCCCAGCCGATCCAGGCTGAGGCGCCCGATCTGGCAGGAGGGCTCATGGCCTACAGCGTGATCCAGTCGGAGGAATGCTTTCAGGGACGGTCGTTCCGCGTCCGGGTCGACGAGGTCCGCCGCCCTGATGGTGCGAAGATGGTGGTCGAGGTTGTCGACCATCCGCAGGCGATCGCCCTCGTTCCGGTTGACCAGGAAGGCAACGTTTGGTTTGTCCGGCAGTACCGTCACCCATGCGGGAAGACGATGCTCGAGCTTCCAGCGGGCACGATTGAGCCGGGGGAGGATCCGGCAGCCTGCGCCGTCCGGGAGTGCCGCGAAGAGATCGGGATGGCCCCCGGCAGGATCGAGCGATTGGGCGGGTTCTACATCGCTCCGGGCTACTCGACCGAGTACATCCACCTGTACCTCGCCGGCGCCCTGACGCCCGCTCCCCTGGCGCCCGACGCCGACGAAGACCTGCACGTCGAGAGAGTCCCCTTGCTGGAGCTGGCTGGCTTGGTGGAATCTGGGCTACTCGAGGATGCGAAGTCCCTTGCCGGCCTGCTGCTGGCGCGCCGCTTCCTGATCCCCTCGTGAGGCGGGGGTCGCATCAGGGGCAGTCCCCCGACCCAATTTCAGGGCCTAGGGCCCGCGCCGACGGTCCCAGAAGCGCAGGGAGGAGGGACCGGGCTCGTGCACCTGGATCGACGCATGCGCCCTCCCCCTGGTTGGGGAAGGGTTGGGGTGGGTGCAGATTGACCGAGCCCAACATCGCCATCGCCTCCCATCAGATTCCCTGGCAATAGCCCTGGCCTATCCGGCGCGACCCCCTCCTTTTCCCTCCCCCTTTCAGGGCCGAAGGTCCCCGCTGAAGGTCCCCGCCGAAGGTCCCCGGAGCGAAGCGGAGGGGAAAGCGAAGCGGAGGGGAGAGCAGAGCGGAAGAGAGGAGGAACGGGCCGCAGTTCTGGACGGCCACACCGGCCCCGTGGTATGATAGGGATCTGCGCCGCCCAGAAGCGTGGGGCGGCGGTCGTTTGCCCTGAGACAAGGACGGGTCATCATGCACGAACAGCTCAAGGCTGTGGAAGCTGCGGCCAACCCCCAAATCCCCCAGCTCAACCCGGGCGACACGGTCAACGTGCACGTCCGGATCAAGGAAGGCGATCGCGAGCGCATCCAGGAATTTCGCGGAACGGTGATCCGGCTGCGCAAAGGCGGGAACAACGCCAATTTCACCGTGCGCCGCACGGCCTCCCACGGGATCGGCGTCGAGCGCACCTTCCTGCTTCGCTCACCACGGATCGAGAAGATCGAGGTCCAGCGGCAGGCGCGTGTGCGCCGGGCGCAGCTGTACTACTTGCGCGAGCGCACTGGCAAGCGGGCCCGACTGACCGAGAAGCGCAAGGCCTAGTCACCGGACCCTCGGCCGATGCGCCAGCGGACGGGCGCTCTGGAACGGATCCGATTGAATGCGAGCGGGGGTTTGGGCTTGGCCCGAACCCCTGTGCCATTTCCGGCCCAACCCCAGACAGGACTGCCTGCACTTGCAGTCAGCGAGGACCGATGCCTGGCGCGCCGCTGATTGGCCTGACCACCTCCCTGCCCACGACGGACCTCTCGGCCAAACTCGCCGACCGGATCCAGGCCTATGTCCGCTCGGTCGAGCTTGCCGGCGGTCTGCCCCTGATTGTGCCCTATGGCCTGCCGCCGGCGACGCTACGCCAGCTGTACGGCCGCCTGGACGGCCTGCTGCTGACCGGCGGGGGAGATCTCTCCCCTGAACGCTACGGACGGACCGCCGTCACCGAACTGCGCAGCCTCGACCCCGAGCGCGATGAGACCGAACTGCAGCTGGCGCGTTGGGCGGCGGACGATCCCAAACCGCTGCTCGCCATCTGCCGCGGCCTGCAGGTGATCAACGTGGCTGCGGGCGGCACCTTGTTTCAGGACCTCCCCAGCCAGCGGCCCGGCCCCATCCGCCACGACCCGGAAGGTCAGCCCTCTGAACAGCCGGTGCATGCCGTGTCCATCGCCGAGGACAGCCTGCTGGCAGCTCGAGTGGAGGCCCCGATCGTGCAGGTCAACAGCGCCCATCACCAAGCGATCGAGCAGCCCGGCTCGGGCCTGCGACCGATCGCCTTCGCGCCGGATGGCGTGATTGAGGCCGCGGAACTAGAAGGCCATCCATACTACCTCGGAGTACAATGGCATCCCGAACGGATGCCGGCACGGCCCGAATCGGCGGCGCTCTTCCAGGGCTTGATCGCCGCCGCCCGATCGCGACCCGGATAGGCCTCGACCTGGACCCAATTCAAGGCGATCGCCATGGGTGAGTCCCCGATTGGCATTTTCGATTCCGGCCTGGGTGGCCTCTCGGTCCTGCGCCAGATCCTGTCGGCGCTGCCGCAAGAGGCCGTTGTCTACCTGGCGGACCAGGCGCACGTCCCGTACGGCCCCAGGCCGCTGCAGCAAGTCCAGGCATTCTCGGTGGGCATCACCCGGTTTCTGCTCGATCTCGGCGCCAAGCTTATCGTTGTCGCCTGCAACACCGCCTCGGCCGCCGCGCTGCAGCACCTGCGCTTGACGTTTCCGGCCGTGCCCTTCGTCGGCATGGAACCGGCCGTCAAGCCGGCGGCGGAGAGCTCGCAGACCAAGGTCGTCGGGGTACTGGCCACGCCGGCCACGTTCCAGGGGGCGCTGTTCGCCTCAGTCGTGGAGCGTTTCGCCGGCGGGGTCGAGGTGGTCCAGCAGACGCTGCCGGGGCTGGTCGAGCAGATCGAGGCCGGCGACTTCGACGGGGCGGAGACGCGCGCCATCGTACGGCGCGGCCTGGAGCCGCTACTCGAGCGCGGCGTCGACACCCTCGTGCTCGGCTGCACGCACTACCCGTTCGTCATCCCGTTGATCCAGGAGCTTGCGGGGCCGGGGGTGCAGGTCATCGATCCCTCACCGGCCATCGCCCGCCAGACGGCCCGCCTGCTGGCCGAGCGGCACCTCGCCTCGCCTCTGCCTGCCCGCCCCGATACCCGGTTCTTCACGAGCGGGGATCCGCGGCGTCTGGAGGAAATGCTCCCTCGCCTCTTGGGGCAGCCCGGCGACGTCCTGCCTGCCGTGTGGCTGGCGGAACGCCTGGTCGCGGCTCGCAGCTGAGAGGCCAGGCAGCCTCACCCTGCGGCGGATCCGTCCCTGGCTGGCGAACGGGCAGCGCTCTTGGCGAGCAGTTCTCAGGACGCCGACGATTCCCGAGCAGCCTCGTCCATCGGCTCAGCTTGGGTCGGGCAGGCCCCCCGCCATCGACCTAGGACGCACTGGAAGGCCTGCTTCCCGCTCAAGGTGGCGAGCAGGGACGCGCCCCCGGCCCGTAACGCCCGGGGAAGGTCCCGCAGCCGGCGCTACGGCTCCACATCGATGAAGCGGTTGACCAGCTCCCCGGCCACGGGCACTAGCTCCATGTAGAAGCGCCTGTTCACCGGGTCTCCTGCCTCGAAGAGGCGGTCGTACTTGATTCGATCGTCAGCGGCGGGGACGCGCCCGACGACCCGAACGGCGAACTCCCGTAACTGCCGCACGTTCGCCAGCCGGGGGTTGACCGCCCAGTAGTACAGGGCGAGATTCTCGACGGTGCGGACTTCACGCCCGATCTCTTTGGCGGCACGAGAGAATTGTCCAAGCACCACCAGAACCCGGTCGCCGAAAGTCATCGAGGGGATGACGTGAGCGGCTCGGCCTCTGACCTCAGACGGGCACGTGCCTCCTCCCCGTCGCGTGCCATGTGATCTACAGAACCCCGACGGGGGTGCAGATGGTGCGCCGCCGTCCTGTTGTCAGGCAGTTGGTCGAAGGGGAAGAGCCCGGAGGTGGAGGACTGCATCAGGCGACGGACGCGAGTGCGCGCCTTCCAGGCTCCCTTGTGCGCGGTGCGCCCACCATCCAGACAAGGGCGGCAAGCTGCGAGACGATGGACAGGGCTGGGATCAACGACGAAGGAAGAGCCTGTCGCTAGGGGGAAGGGAACATGGCGATGACGATCGCCACGACGGTGAGGGCCCAGATCCGCAGCGCGGTGTAGAAACCGCGCTGTTCGTAGGCGCGTTCCGCCGTTGTGGATCGGCGCAGCCAGCCAAGACGGAGCACGTGCCCCAGCGCCAGCGCGGCCAGAAGAAGGATCGCACGCCAAGTGCGGAAGTGAGCCCAGGCTTCGCCCAGGAACAGGACAGACGCCA
>JALHUE010000339.1 GCA_022866145.1 Anaerolineales bacterium
AGGCCGTAGACCGGCTGGCCGAGCAGTTGATCGCCGAGGGCGTCGTCCGCCTCGATCGCGCTGAGCAAATACTGAGAACCTGGAACGATGATGAGAATCGGGGCAGTCCGCCCGCCTAGGGCGCCTGTCTTTGAGCTTGGAGCTTCCCTCATGACTGAGCCTTCACCCGCACCGCTGCTTCGGCCGATCCTCAACGTCGGCATCACTGGCTACGGCGCCTATATCCCCCGCTACCGCCTCCCGGCGCGCGAGGTGGCTCGGATTTGGCACGGCGGCGCCACTGGTCTGCCGGTCAAGGAGAAGTCGGTGGCCGGGCTGGACGAAGACGTCGTCACGATGTCGATCGAAGCCGCTCGCAACGCCCTGGCCCGGGCGGACATCGACCCTTCCACCATCCGCGCCGTATGGGTCGGCTCGGAATCCCATCCGTATGCCGTCAAACCGACTGCCACGCTGGTGGCCGAGGCCATCGGCGCCACGCCCTACACCCAGGCCGCCGATTGGGAGTTTGCCTGCAAGGCCGGGACCGAGGCCTTTCAGGCGGCGATCGGGTTCGTCGGCTCGGGCATGGCGCTGCACGCCCTGGCGATTGGTATGGATATCGCCCAGGGGCGCCCGGGAGACGCCCTGGAATACACCGCCGCCTCCGGCGGCGCGGCTTACCTGCTCGGCCCGGCGGAGACTTCGATGTGTCAGATCGAAGCCTCCCTTTCCTATGCCACCGATACCCCCGACTTCTGGCGCCGGGCCCACGAGAAGTACCCCGAGCACGGGGAACGATTCACAGGCGAACCGGCGTACTTCAAGCACATTACCGAGGCCGCCGAAGCCCTGATGCGTGGGATGGACAGGCGGCCTTCGGACTACGCCTACGTGGTCTTCCACCAGCCGAACACGAAATTCCCGCAGCGCGTCGCAAAGATGCTTGGCTTCACCCCCGAGCAGAATGCCCCCGGCCTGCTGGTGGCACGCATCGGGAACACCTACGCCGGCTCGGCCCTGGTCGGGTTGACGGCGGTGCTCGACATCGCCCGCCCGGGTGACCGAATTCTGCTGGTCTCGTATGGGTCAGGCGCCGGTTCGGATGCATTCAGCCTGGTGACTACTGAGCGCCTGGTGGAGCGACGCGGCCGCGCCCCCAGCACGCAGACGTACATTGAGCGCCGCACCGAGATTGACTACGCCACCTACGCCCGCTACCGCGGCAAGCTGGCGACTACATGACTCTGGGCGCCTCGGCAGATCTCAACGAGAGCGTGATCGTCGCCGGGGTCGGCATGATGCCGGTCGGCGAACATTGGGATGTCTCGCTGCGCCGGCTGGCGCTGGGAGCGATCGAGCGCGCCCAGCAGGATGCCGGCGGGCTGCAGCCCCAGGCGCTGTATGTCGGCAACATGTACGCCCCCGCCCTCTCCGGCCAGACCCACCTTGGAGTGCTGATCGCTGATTTCATCGGCCAGCGCGGCATTGAGGCGGCGGCCTTCGAGGCGGCCGGCGCCTCCGGCGGAGTCGCGTTCCGCCAGGGGTACCTGGCCGTGCTCTCCGGCCAGGTCGATTGCGCCCTGGTGGTCGGGGTCGAGAAGGTGACCGACCGGACCGGCCCCTTGGTCGACTCCGCCATCGCCATGAGCGTCGATGCCGACCATGAGGCCATCCAGGGAGTGACGCCAGCCGCCCAGGCGGCGCTGCTGATGCGGCGCTACCTACTGGAAGCTTCCGCGCCGGAAACGGCCTTGGCGCCCTTCCCTCTGCAGGCTCATCAGAACGCCGTCAGCAACCCGTATGCCATCTACCGTCGAGCGATCACGCTTCAGGACTACTCGCAGGCCGCGCCTGTCAGCCCACCCGTCCGACAGATGGACGCGGCTCCGATCGCCGATGGCGCGGCAGCAGTTTTCCTCACCCGGGGTAGCTTGCTGCCCAGGTCGGCCGGGCGGCCGCGGGTCGTCGTCGCCGGCTCGGCCGTTGCCACGGCGCCGGTGGCGCTGCACGATCAGCCGGATCCGCTGGGCCTGCCCGCCGGGTCGCTGTCGTTCCAACGCGCCCTGGCCCAAGCCGGCGCCACGCCGGATGACCTGGACCTGTTCGAGCTGCATGACCTGTTCAGCATCCAAGCCGCGCTGTCGCTGGAGGCCGCCGGCCTGGCCGCCCGCGGCCAGGCCTGGCGCCTGGCAGGCGAAGGCGCCTTCGGCCGGAATGGGACGCTGCCCATCCTCACCTTCGGCGGCTCAAAGGCCCGCGGCGACGCCGGCGGGGCCACCGGGGTGTACCAGCTGGCGGAACTGACGCTCCAGCTCCAGGCCCGGGCAGGGGACAACCAGGTGCCCGGTGCACGGGTGGGCGTAGCCCAGTGCATCGGCGGTGCGGGGGCGACCGTCGCCACCCATGTTCTAAGCCGGGTTGAGGGCTGAGCCACCGGTCTGATAGTTCTTGAGAGAGGCCGGGGCCTAGACTTACCCTGCGAACTTTGGAAGAGGTGCGGTAT
>JALHUE010000340.1 GCA_022866145.1 Anaerolineales bacterium
ATGGACCCTTTCGCCTACCTGTCAGTTCTCGTCTCGATTGTGCTCGGATTGGGGATCACGCAGCTCCTGATGGGATTCTCGCGGTGGCTGGAGCAGCGGAAGGCATTTAGCGCATTCGGGCCTGCAATTGCCTGGGCCGCCTTCCTGCTGCTTGTGCACTTCCAGTCCTGGTGGTCGATGTACGGGATGCGGACCTATGTGGATTGGAACTTCGTGCAGTTCTCGATGGTCCTTCTCCAGCCAATCATCTTGTTCCTCCTCGCGGTTCTCATTTTCCCTAGCTCCACTTCCCCAGATCAGAACTTGCGCAGCAACTTCTTCCACCAGCGGTCATGGTTCTTTGGGCTCATCCTCACGTTGCTCGTCGCCAGTCTCCTCATGGATCTTGCGCGAAGCGGCACTTTGCCCGAAGCGGCGAACGTCGGATTCCACGTTGCGGGGATCGTGGTTGCAGGGCTAGGACTAGCCCTGAAGGACGAGCGCACCCATCGTTGGCTTGCCTACTTCGCGCTGTTGTCATTTGTCGCCTATATCGCCGTCCTCTTCGCCGAGCTGTAGCGGGGCGCCGAACTGAATCTCCCTTGTCCATGTCCACGCCGTCGCAACTGCCGCCCAATAACTCGCTGCCTGCCAAGGCCATCCATCGTCCCGGTTCCTTGCGGGAGGCTGGGGAAGCCCTTCCGGGATGCCGCGCGACCTCTTCCGGGTCCCCGCAGGGGCTGACGGGCCAAGAGGCAGCGCAGGTTGACCCACTCGCAGGAGGGCCCGAGAATACGGGTGAACCGGAGGCGTGGAGCCGCGGCTCTGCGAAGGTGCATCGTGAAGTGAGTGGCCATTGGGCGTGACGAGCAGACTTGCCCCGTCGGCGGCGGGACGCAGACACTCACCCATCAAACTGCCGATCCAAGAGGGTTGACCATGAAGATCTTGTTCATTGGCGGAACCGGATTGATCAGCTCAGTTTGTTCCGAGTTGGCCCTGCAACGCGGCTTCGAACTTCACCTCCTCAATCGAGGCCAGTCGAAGAAGTATCCAATTCCTCTCGGAGCACAGATCCTGACTGCCGATGTGCACCACGCGACCGATGCGGCAGAGCAACTGCGGAAACACGAATTCGACGCCGTGGTCGACTGGATCGCCTTCACCCCCGCCGACATCGAGAGAGACCTCGCACTCTTTGCCGGCAAGGCGCGCCAGTTCGTCTTCATCAGTTCAGCCAGCGCCTACCAGAAGCCGCCCAGCCACTACCTCATCACGGAAGAGACCCCGCTGGCTAACCCCTATTGGGAGTACTCTCGGCAGAAGATCGCCTGTGAAGAGCGCCTGATGCGTGCCCATCGGGAACAGGGCTTCCCCGTCACCATCGTGCGCCCCTCGCTCACCTACGGGCCCTCGCAAATCCCGCTTTGCGTCGGCAGCTGGCAACACCCCTTCACCGTCATCGATCGGATGAAGCGGGGGCGGCCTGTCATCGTGCCGGGGGACGGGACCTCACTCTGGGTTCTGACCTGGAACGGTGACTTCGCCAGGGGGCTGGTTGGCCTCTTGGGCCGAGAAGACACCCTCGGCCACGCATTTCACATCACATCCGATGAAGTGCTCACTTGGGATCAGATCTATCGCCAGGCCGGGCATGCGATCGGGATAGAGCCGGATATCATCCACATCCCATCCGACCTGATCGCCGCCTATGACCCTGACGCAACCGGCAGCCTGATCGGCGACAAGGCCAACAGCGCCGTATTCGACAACAGCAAGATCAAGCGATTCGTGCCTGATTTCGTGGCGAGCGTGCCCTGGTCGGAGGGCGTGCGCCGGGCACTTGCCTGGCATGAGGCGCATCCAGAATACTGTACGATCGACCACGAGGCCGATGCGCGTTGGGACATGATCATCGCCGCCTATCGACGAGCGGCTGCCGGGCCCCACTCTCCTAACTAGGTGAGACTGGGAACTCGGCTGTACGGAGTGGCTGTTTCCGATCACCTCCGCCCTTCCATCGATCCGACCACGCCGCCCTGCGTCCAATTCTAGGGCTGGGTGCCTTGCTCTAGCATCAGCCAGGCGGCCTCACGCCGCAGGTCGTGAAGCCTGATGTCCGGCTAGCCACCCTGCCCTTGAAACACATTGTATCCGGTTACTGGTCTACGAGAGCAAGGCCGTCGGTCTAGCGACCTCGGTCGCTGGTTGACGGCGAAGTCCTTGTGATGAGCGAGCCAAGCATGGAGGCTACCTTCCCCTGCCTGCGTGGCAGGATGGGTATGCGAACCTCGACAGTGATCCAGATCCCCGAGTGAAGCGGGCGCTCCTGGACATCCTTGAGATGGATGCCCTCCTGAAGCATCAGG
>JALHUE010000341.1 GCA_022866145.1 Anaerolineales bacterium
CAGCAACAGGTGCTCCAGGCTTGTCTGCAGGCGATCGAGATGACTGGCGGGCGGGCGGTCCTCAGCTCGGAAGATCTGTCCGAGTCCCAGGAGGATCTCCCGAGGTCCGTGCTCTCGATCGGCGAAGTGCCGCACGGCTGGCTGTTTCCCCGGATGGCCGCCATCGTCCACCACGGCGGCGCCGGAACGACCGGCAACGCACTGCGCGCCGGCGTGCCAAGCGTCGTTGTACCCTTCACGGCTGACCAGGCTTTTTGGGGGAGGCGGGTCAGCCTGCTGGGTGTGGGGCCGCCGCCTATTCGCGTCGGTGAGTTGCGGGCAGACAGGCTGGCGCAGGCACTGCGCCAGGCCCTGACGGATCCCGGGATGCGGGCGCGGGCGGCGGACCTTGGGGAGCGAATCCGCGTCGAGCGCGGCGTCGAACAGGCCGTGGCGTTTGTGAGGGAGATTGTCGGCCCGCCGTGAGACCTGAACCCGCCTGTGCGCGAGCCCGCGCTGAACCGCCAGCTTGGCCTCGGTGAGGCCGGACCCGTCAGGTCCTGCGATCCAGGTCACCTCGCGGCGTGGCGAGGTCCTCGCAGCTATGCGGACCGTCCTGGCTGCCTGCCGCCGCCCAGCATGGGGATGAAGAGCTGATCGACTTGCTGCTGGGTCCGGCTCGGATCCTGGCGCGGTTGCCTCCGATGGCCGGACGCCCCGCGACCTGGCGCAGGTTGCAGGACAGGAGGCGCTCGCGGTCCGGCTGGCCTCGCTCACCCTGTAGGGGGGCGTCGGCGACGAGCTGCGGGCCAGCCGGCTCCGGCCCACCGCCCTACGTCCCGTTCTGCCGTCAGGTCCTTGGCACACGGGCCGAACCCGCTGGGTCTCGCGCAACCCACCGACCCCTTTCCAGGCAGATGGGAGGTCCTGGCCGTTGCCCCCGGCCTGTCTGGGGGTTGGGGTTAGAGCCGGGTCCCTTCCTCCGGTATCATTCGGTGTGGACAGACGACTTCCGGCCGGCTACGGCCGTAGCTTGCGGAGGTTGATCCGGGACGAGCGCGTCCAAATATCCGAGAGGCTTTCGGCAAACATGCTGCGCAGAACCTACGACCCATCCTACTTTGACTCCGTTCTCTTCCGCACGAAGGCCGCATCTCAGCGCAATCGAAAGCGCATCCAGTTGATCCTCTCCCGGCGGCCGGCTGGGGAGCTCCTGGAGATCGGTTGCGGCAAGGGTCACTTGCTCCAACTCGCTTCCCACTCCTTCTCGGTGTCGGGTTTTGAGCTGTCGGGTTATGCGACCCAGGCCCTCGACCCGGCCGTTCGCGAGCGGATCACGATCGCCGACATCGAGCGCGTCTCTCTCCCGACGAGCCAGTACGACGTGGTTGTGGCCTTCAATGTGCTGGAGCATCTGGAATCCCCCGGACCCGTCTTGAAGGGAATCTGTCAAGCCCTGAAGCCGGAAGGGGTGCTGGTCGGCTCGGTTCCGCTCAAACACAGTCTGGTCGGGCACCTGCATACCGCCCTGACGAACGTCTTCGACCGGACCCATCGATCCACGCTCAGTCTGCGGAAGTGGCAGCAGGCGTTCCGCGCGGCGGGCTTTCCTGAACAGGACCTATTCGGCGAGATCCAGTTAGGCCCCAACCATGCCCTGTACGTGCGCACTCCGGCCTGGCAGCACATCAGCCTCAACCTGGTGTTCGTCCTCGCTGGGGAGGCCTCCCTAGCAGGAAGTGCGGCCGCGTGACCACGCAGGTGCGGGCGCGGCCTTCGGGGAGATTCGGGAATCGGGGTCTGCGTGCAGTGACGAGCCTGGGTTGTTCGGCGCCAACTGACCTACACCCGGTGGAGGCGCGTTGTGAGTCGGCGGGCTGAGTTCATCTCCTATAGCCCCCGGTCCATCCTGAACAAGAGCAAGCGGCCGGACTCCTGGTTCTGGGCCCGCTACAGCGCCTACCCGTACGTCGGCTGCCAGCACGGCTGTTCTTTCTGCTACTGCCGCGAACGCAAGTACGCTCCGTATGACGACCCCGAGGACTTCGCCTACGTCATCAAGGTCAAGACAAACGCTCCCGAGTTGCTGCGCCGTGCGCTCGGGCGACAGCCCGTTGACTTGGTTTTCACCGGAGACTATCAGCCGGCCGAACGCAAGTTCGGCTTGTCCCGCAGGATGCTCGAAGTGTGCTGCGACCTGGGCTTTCCGGTGTTCGTGCTCGAGCGCTCGCCGCTGGTCTTGCGGGATCTGGATGTGCTGCAGTCCATCCAGGCCAAGGCGCCCAGCGTCGTTGCTTTCAGCGTGATCGCCGCGCCGTGTTCGAGCGCCGAACCGGCCGTCAGGCAGTTCGAGCGCCTTGCGCCACCGGCCGCGCGGCGGTTCAAGGCGATGGAGCGAATTGCGCAGGCGGGGATCCTCACCGGCACCTGTGCCATGCCGCTCCTCCCCGGTATCACCGACAACCCGCTAGACCTGGAGACCCTGGTGCGCTGGACGGCAGACCATGGCGGCCGCTTCGTGCTTGCCGGAAGCCTGACGCTGGCCGATGTGCAGCGCGAGTACTTCCTGGCGCAGCTGCAGAAGCAGCAACCTCAGCTGCTCAGCCACTATCACGCCCTCTATCCACCGGGAAGCTACGCACCCGCCACAGAAGCGGGCAGGCGCCTGGCGAGGACGGTGCGTGAGCTGTGCCAGCGCCATGGGCTCTCCGACCGTATTCCCCGCCCTGTCATCCCGGGTGACCGGCGCGAATGCAGTCGGCGGTTGGCAGAATGGCTGGCGAACAGGTGCTACGACCTCGAGCTCGAGGCCGCGCCACCAAGCCAGGTCTGGGCCTATCGAAAGGCGGCCTGGGCGGTGGAGGATCTCGAGCCAGGCGTAGACCGGGTGTACCAGGCGATGGGGCGCCGAGGTCTGGAACAAGTCCCGGGTATCGGGCCGCGGCTTGCAGGCGAAGTCGAACGCTGGCTTCAATTAGCCGATCCGCCAGCCCGCCTCTGAGCAGCCCATCAGGAGGGGTTCATCCGGGGATGACCTCGCCCGGGCGCGGCCTCCGGATGCAGGCTGCATCGGTGCGAGACCATCCAGGGCGGTCTTGGTTCGGCGTCGGCCTGACGGCGCTGCCTTGCAGAGACTCCGCGGCAGCATGCCGGGGTGCGGGTTGGCCGGCTTCCGGCTCGAGTGATCCAGGAAATTGTCGACTGCTGCTCGACCCGCCTCGGCCTTGCCGACAAACCCAATCGGCCGAAAGGTCCCGCCCGCCAGGGTGTGCCGCGGTGGAGATCCGCGGGGTGGACCAGGGACGAATCCCGGCAGAGGTCCGGACTGCCGGCAGCGCACGCGCGCTGAGGTGCCGTGCCTCCGCCGGCTGTCGCGTGGGGTGCCCTCAGGAGTACACGCGGCGGGACGTCGGGTGGCAAATTCGCCTGCTGTCATTGTCGCCGCGCTCCAGGCTGGCGCCTGATTGACCCACCTCGATCGGGGCACGGGGGATGGGAATCCGTGGCTGCGTTTCTCCTGCCCCGTGGCCGAGCACGTTGATGAAGAAAGCTGCTCACACCGACGAGAACCCCAGAAGCACGCGCTCTTCTCAGGTGCTGCCACGTTATCGGCAGCCTCCTGGGATTGGACTAAGGACCGGTAAGCTCGTCCACGCGCGGCGGCCTGGCATCGCATCCAGCCAGGGCCGGCTGCCGCCGCCGGGCTTTGGGCTTGAGGCAAGACTGTGCGGGCGCGCGGTCGCTTTCTAGGCCGCTGCTTGACGCCGTCGCCGACTTGCGGCACAGTCTGAGGTGGCCGCGCCCTCGGCGGCTGGCGCAGGGTTCGGATGACAAGCGAGCACAGATGTTGCGACCGAAGGTTGGCGGAGGTGATCGATGGGTGAGCTGAGAATTCAGGCCAGGTTGAACGGGCCGCTGCGGGTCCCTGGTCCGCTGACGGTGCGGGACGAATCGGGTGCGGAGAGGAAGATCGAGCAGGAACTGGTTTCCCTCTGCCGGTGCGGCGGGTCCAAGGACAAACCATTGTGCGACAGCGCACACCGCAGCAACGGGTTCACAGCCCCGGCCGTTACCCTGGAGCTGGAACGGCCGGCGCCGTGAGGGTGTTGGCGGATCGGACACCTGCGGCGGAGGCCCACGCCCCAGCCTACGAAATCCGGGCGGCCGAGCGACGGCAGGCGGCCTGCTGGCTCCCCGATCGGCACGTGCCGCAGACGGCGCCGCCGCGCGGCAGGGAGGGAGAATGATGGTACCTTCAGTCCAAGAGTTGATTCCGGTCTTGCAGACGGCCATCGGGCCAGTGATCTTGATCTCCGGGATCGGCCTGCTGCTGCTGACGATGACCAACCGGTTGGGTCGGGCGATCGACCGGGCACGCATCCTGTCGGCTGAACTGCTGATAGCCGATGCACCAGGCAGGGCCAGGATTGGACGCCAGCTGGATATCCTTTGGGCGCGAGCCCGGATGATCCGCCTCTCCATCTCTCTAGCAGCAATCAGCGCCCTGAGCGCGGCCATTCTGGTCATCGTGTTGTTCGTGACGGCCTTGCTCTCCGCCAACTCCGCCTGGCTGATCGCGGCAATGTTCGCGACCTGCATGGCGAGCCTGATCGGCTCCCTGCTGGTATTCCTGCATGACATCAACCAGTCCCTGGCAGCGCTCAAGCTGGAACTTGAGGGGGCGAGACCGCCCGGTTCGGACTCGAGGTGGGGCTAGGTCCCCGCCAGCGTCGGTGTCCCATCCAGGCGGTGGGGGAACCGCGGGGCGGGCTGGGTGCGAAGCCGAAGGCCGGCAGGCGTAGGACGGCCGAGTAAGAGA
The DNA here is from genome assembly GCA_022866145.1 of Anaerolineales bacterium. Taxonomy (NCBI): domain Bacteria; kingdom Bacillati; phylum Chloroflexota; class Anaerolineae; order Anaerolineales; species Anaerolineales bacterium. Next base: position 4,799 of record JALHUE010000341.1, read on the forward strand.
GGAGGCCGAGTCGATGGGACAGAACCTGGGGAATCGAATTGTCACCGCAATCGTGCGCTCGCCGCTTCATCCGATCCTCGGACCTGACTTCGCGTTGATCGAGTTCACCGGGCGCCGCAGCGGGCGAACCTACACGACGCCCATCAACGCCTTTGCCGAAGGCGACGGGTACCTGGTCATCAGCCGCGCCGACCGGATCTGGTGGCGCAACCTGCGGGATGGCGCCAGCGCAATGCTCAGGCACAAGGGCGTCGAGCAGTCGGTGAAGGCCGAGGTCATTGACAGCCCGGGCGAGGTCGAGCATCAACTCAAGCGTCACTTGGCCGCCAGGCCAGCGCACGCCCGCTACTTTGGGCTCGCGACGGATGCTAGCGGACAGCTCGACCCGGCCCGGCTGGCCCAGGCCAGTCGGGGGCGAGTCTTCATCCGCTTGAGCA
>JALHUE010000342.1 GCA_022866145.1 Anaerolineales bacterium
CAACCAGCGCGTTCCCCGGTCGACCATCACCCGTGAGAGCGTCTCGCAACTGCCGCTGTTCTCAAAGGGAATGTACACGATCCGCTGCGAGAAATCCGCACGAAAGAGCGGGTAGATGAAACCATTGGCGTTCACATGGTACCCAAGCGTCTCTCCTGGAGGGACCTTGGCGACGGCGAATTCGTAGGTATCCCCGATCGTCAGGTACAGACTGGCTGCGTTGCGCTCGAGGGCGGGTTTCGACAGCATGCGAGAGAACTCGTCGATCGGGATCCTTCCGTAGTTCACAGTCGGCAGCACATTCAACGTCGCGCCGATGATCAAAAGCGCCGAGAGGACACGGCGCTCGAGGCGGTAGGCGTCAGGGACCGCCTGCAGAAAACACGTGGTCGTCAGGCAGAGAACGGCAGGGAACCAGGTGGCATAGCGCATGTTCCAGGGGCTGGCACGCGCCGAGAGAAAGAGCACAGCCAGCGACACCAGGAATCCAGCGATGACCGCTCGGGTCACTTTCAGGCGCACCAAGCACCAGATCAGTGTGGGAATGCCGAGCCCGTAGGCGATCCATCCCCATCCGGTCACGTTGGGAAGATCGGAGAGGATCGGCCCCTGTCGATCTCCGAACTTGTACCCGAAGACTTCCAGGTTCTCGAGAAAACGGGTCAGGCTGACCGGAAAATTGTTGTGGACGCCGGGAACAATGGGTGCACTCCCGAACTCGATCCCCATCGGATAGAAGGGATTGCCGAGGAGCACGGCGTTGCGCCCATACCAGTACAAGCCAAGAAACAGGCTCACCGCCACCATCCCCACCAGGGGAATCCAGATGCGCCTGCCGCCTGCGCGCAGCTGAGCCCGGGACGTTGCCAGCACCTGGCGCCAGCACCCACCTCGGCCGGCCGCCCGGGGAAGCAACCAGGCCATCGCAGCGATCCCGACCAGGACGTGCAGCAGATAGGCCTTCGTTCCGAGGCCGAAGAACGCCAATGCCAGCAGGAGTGTCAGTTGGCCTGGGAGGTTGCGTTCAGGAGAGAGATCCGGCCGCAGCACGAGATCTACGATCAATGCCATCATCAGCAGGATGATGCCCGTCATGAGCGGGTCGTTCTTGGCGCCGGTGGCAGCCAGCAGCAACGCAGGCGTCGTGGCGTAGGCCAATCCGGCAACCAGCGCCAGCGGAGCCCCACAGCCCAGCCGCCGAGCCAAGGCGTAGACCGCCACACAGGCAATGAGGTATCCGGGGATTCCCGCCGCTTCCACCACGATGTCGTGATGTAGAAAGACGGTGAACCAGGTCGAAAAGACCTCGAAGTTGGCCGGCAGGAAGGTGCGTGTGACTGGCGAATCAATGGGAAGGATGCGCGCACTTTGGGTCCAGGCCGCGACGTTGGTGAGGTGATATGTCAAAGCGTCCCAGACGAAGGGGGGAAGAGCCCAGACCAGGAAGGCGAACCGGGCTGTGAGGATGAGCATCAGCAGGGCAGCGAGGAATCTGAGGAGCCTGGGCAGGTCGAACCACCAGGCCGCAGCAGTTCTTCGCCCGGCGCGCCAACGCGCGGGTAGATCGAGCAGCACGGCTCGCGCCGCGGGAACAAGGCAAGCCAACCCCAGTACGAGCAGAGAAGCCGACGTCACACCCCATGGAGTCAGCCAACCGAGCAATCCCAGGGCGAGGTTGATGGCGGTGATCAGGCCGACGACGACGGCCAGGTAGGCCGCCAGATTCAGCGAGGCATCGTCGGTTCGCACGAGGCGATGGACCACGAGCGCCAATAGTCCGACGCAGACGGAGCTGATCAGCCAAAGGATGGCTCCTATGACCAGGGGCGTCATCCTCGCCCCCCGCACGCCAGGTCACCCCGTGCACTTGGAGCGCGAGGCAGGCAGCCGAGGTCTGGCACACGCGACGGCCCTCCCCTCCCGCAGGCGGAAGCCTGTCGCCTGATCAGGCCCGCCATGTTCACGATCACGGGATCTGAATCCTCGCCTCGAGCCGACCGTCTGAGCACGGTCCAGCTTGGAGAGAGAGGGTCTCTGGAATGGTGGTGAGTGCGAGGCGATCTTCCAGGTGCACCTCGGCAACCCAATCGGGATAGCGCAGCTTCAACCACGACTGCAGGCTGTACTCATCCAATCCGATGGCGCCCCGC
>JALHUE010000343.1 GCA_022866145.1 Anaerolineales bacterium
CTGCTCGACAAGGACGATGGCGCCATCGACCTGGACGGCTGGATCTCGCTCAGCAATACCAGCGGAGCCACCTTCAAGGACGCTCTACTCAAACTGATTGCCGGGGACCTGCAGCGCCTGCCGCAGCCCGGCCTGGCCGCCGACGCGATGGAGATGGAGCGGGCGGCTGCCCCGACCTCCGCCCCGGTGGAGCAACGCGAGTTCTTCGAGTATCACCTGTACGAGATCCCGCGCCCGGTGACCGTGCGCGACAACGAGTCCAAGCAGATCGAGTTCGTCAGCACCGCCGATGTGCCGGCGAGCAAGTTCTTCGTCTACGATGCGTTGCAGTGCCGCGACTACTACTGGTACTGCACCTTCCAGGGGTACGCCCAGACCGATCCCTCGTACGGCATCGCCTCAAATCCGAAAGTGATGGTGATGGTCGAGTTCGACACCGAGGAAGTGGACGCCGACCTGCCGCGCGGCCGCGTGCGGGTGTATCAGGAAGACGTCGACGGCGCCGCGCTGCTGATTGGCGAGGACACCATCGATCACACCCCCAAGGGCGAGCAGGTCCGCCTGTACGTGGGCGATGCCTTCGATATCGTCGGCGAACGCATCCAGACCGATTTCACCCGGCCTTCCGAGAACAGCCTGGAGGAAGGTTTCCGGATCACCTTGCGCAATCACAAGGACGAGGCAGTGGAAGTCCGTGTCGTCGAGCATCTGTTTCGCTGGAGCGACTGGAAGGTTCTGACCACCTCGGACAACTACACCAAGCTAGATTCGTCGACCATCGAATTCCGGGTGCCGGTGCCGGCGAACGGAGAGCACACGCTGACCTACCTCGTCCGCTATGAGTGGCCGTAGCCGAGGCGATCCGGTCGAGGCCGGAGACAAGCGCCAGCCCGCAGCCGATTGCCTGCGGGCTGGCCCGGAGCCCAAAGGATGAGCACACTCCTCCGGAACGGTCTTTCGATCACACTCCTGCTTGGCCTGGCCCTTGGGGCTTGCAGGCGTGGCCAGGGGGAGCCCGGCCCAGCACCGGAGCATTACCGGGGGTCCCTCTCCTCGGGCTGCGCGCCGAATGACGCCGTCTCAACTGTGCTGCAGCTGGAATCCACTAGGTCTTCTGACTCGGCCACCTTTGACTTCTGGCCTTCGCGGGGAGTGTCCTTGCCCGCAGTCATCCGTTTTGGCGCCGGACGAGCCGAGGGTCAGGGGGTTTTCTGCACGGTCCCCGAGTCATGCGAGCCGGCAGAGTGGGGGGAAGTCACTCTCGCCGAAGCGTCCGAGCATGGCGGGACTAGCGGGGAATGGACCTTGGGAATGGCCGATGGCCGGCTGCTGCGTGGCACCTACGAGGCAGAATGGCTGGCAATCCAGGCCATCTGCGGTTGAGCCTTTGATCTGAGCCCGCCCACTCAGCCTTCCGCGATTCGCCTGTGCGACTGTGGAACGATGCTAGGCTGTGCTGGAGCGAGGCTCGTCCGCCAAGACTCCCACCCGGCGCACACACGGCCGCAGAAAGACCTCCGGCCCGTGCGGGGCATCACCGATCTCGTGCGTTAGGTCCTGGCCAGCGAAATGCTGCCCACGATGCATTTCCATCCGCCAGTTCGGGCAATCACTCACATCATAGACGACACCCTCAAAAGCCACGTGGCGGGGTCGGCCCCTTTCGCCGTCGTTGGCCCTAAGTTCCTGGCGCGTGATCAGCCGCTCCGTCACGCTGCGTTTGCCGCCTGCGCCTCAAGCCTAGATTGTGGACGCGCTGACGCAGTTCGCCCACACCGGCGAGGCTGGCGAGGCGCCGTCCGCATGCGTTGTCGGGCAGTCGATCCGGGAGTTGCTCGCTCTGGGCGCTTCGCCGGCATCGTCCCAAGCCGGGATCCGCACCCGGAACCCCCAGCCTCCAACATATTGACAATCTTCGATATATCGGGTAATCTGGGGGCCGATCGAGGAGAAGGTCCCGTGTTCGCCGAGCTACAGCCTCGCCCCGTTCACCAGCGCTGC
>JALHUE010000344.1 GCA_022866145.1 Anaerolineales bacterium
CCTACTCCCCCGACGCCTACCCGTACTTCTTCATCGACACCAACGCCAACGGCGAGGTCGATGGTGAAGAGGGCGCCTTCCCCAACGCCTACAAGGCCTGGACCCCACGGCTGCAGAAGGCCGCCTACAACTACCAGATGTCGGTCAAGGATCCGGGCGCCTTCGCCCACGGCGGCAAGTACATCATGCAGCTGCTGTATGACTCGATCGAGTCGCTGAACGAGAAGATCGCGACCCCGGTCGATCTCAGCACGGCTCACCGCATCGATCCGGGCCACTTCGCCGGATCGGAGGAAGCCTTCCGCCATTGGGATGAAGAGGGCGAGGTTCCTGCAAGCTGCGCTAAGTGCCACTCGGCCGGCGGGCTACCGCAGTTCCTAGCCAACGGGGGGACGACAGTCCTCTCCGGAACCACGCTGGCGACCACGGGCGTGGTGGGCCAGGAGCCCTCCAACGGCTTCGAGTGCAGCACCTGCCACAACGAAGCCGAATGGCCGGCGCGCTATGCCGTGACCACGGTTCCGTTCCCCAGCGGTGCCAAGGTGACCTTCTCGACCGAGAAGGATGCCGACGGCAATCTGGTTCCGGTCGATGCCAACCTGTGCATCGAGTGCCACCAGGGTCGCGAGTCGACGGTCAGCGTCAACAACGCCATCACTCGCTCCGGCCTGACCGATGACCAGGTGGCTAGCAAGGAACAGCCGCTGTCCTTCCGCAACCCACACTACTTCGCCGCCGGCGCTACGCTCTTCGGCGATGAGGCCAAGGGCGCCTATCAGTACGAGGGCCAGACCTACGTCGGCCGCAACGCCCATGTGGCCGGCTTCGACACCTGCACCGCCTGCCATGGCACCCACGAGCTTGAACTCAAGTTCGAGGCCTGCACCACCTGCCATGCCGGCGCAGCCACGCCGCAGGACATCCGCATGTCGACCGTCGACTTCGACGGCGACGGTAACGCCACCGAGGGCATGGCGGGCGAAGAAGCCACTATGCTTGAGGCGCTGTATGCCGCCGTCGTCAAGTACGCCGCTGACGCAGGCACGCCCATTGCCTACAATGGGTCCGCCTACCCCTACTTCTTCGCCGATGCCAATGGCAACGTGGCGGTGGATGAGGGCGAGGAGGCTTTCGCCTCCTGGACCCCGCGCTTGCTGCGGGCGGCCTACAACTACCAGTGGTTCTCCAAGGATCCGGGCGCCTTTGCCCACAATCCCAAGTACACCGTCCAGGTGCTGTATGACAGCCTCCAGGACGTCGGTGGGAGCGTGGCCGGGATGACCCGACCGTAGGGGTTCCACCCGCACACCGGATCTCGTGCCGGGCCCATCTCGAGGCGGCCCACCACGGGACCCCCGATCGTCAAACGGGGCTTGGGCGTTGCCCAAGCCCCGTTGTCGTCCCCTTTGCCCTCGACGGCGGGCTGCTTTCGAGGGCAATCCGACTCCCGGAATCGTTTGCCCCCTGGGGCACGTATGGGGTGATTCCCCAGCCGGCATGCGCCGTGACTCCCATCAGCAATCTCCGGCGCGCGCCGGATTCCCCTGTCTCCTCCAATCGACTATTGTAGAGGCAGCCGACGGGCATCCGAGGGCGACATGTTCCGGGTCACATTGGTAGCCATACTGGCAACA
>JALHUE010000345.1 GCA_022866145.1 Anaerolineales bacterium
CACCCAATCGGCCGTGACGCCGACCCCGACCCTTTCCCCCAACACGGCCACGCCCGAAGCGCCGACGGCCACCCCTACCTTGGCCGCCAGCGCCACACCGGACCGGCCGATCCTCACGGCTCTCTACAACGCCTACGTGCGCTCGGGGCCGGACGAGGTCTACCCGAATGTTGACTTCATCCTGCAGAACCAGACCGCCGAAGTTGTTGGGCGCTACGACAACCTTGGGCCCGGAACTTCGGCGGGCCCTTGGTGGCTCGTTCGTCGCATCGGCGGGGGGCTGGATGGTTGGGTCTTTGGCGGCGCCGTGACAGTCGGTGGGAATGTCAACTTCGTGCCTGCCGTTGATCCGCCTCCAACCCCGGCTGAGTAGCGGATTCTCCCCCGGAGCTCGCTAGGCCGGGCCCTCCCTCCCGCTGTCAACCGAAGCCCTCCGCCAAATCTGTCGGATCCGCTCAACCTCACTGCTCCCCCGCTGGGGGCATTCGCTCCTGCTGGACCGGCGGAGCGATGCAAGCCTCCCGCGCCAGCTCGTCGCCGGCGTCCGGTTCCGGAAGGTTCGCGATGGGCGCGGCGGCCGCACCGCATGGCTGCTCTTTGGCGGTGCCGATGGCGCACGGGCGGTCTGAGGGGGTCATGGGTCGAGCGCGCCGAGTCGCTACCCGCACCGTGGCCCCGCTCGCAGGGCCAGAGGCCTATCTTCCGCCCGCGGGCTGGCTGGGGCAGGACCGTTGAGTACTGGATGAGGCCGAGCAGTCACCCTTCAGAGCAGCCCGAGCTCCCCGGAGGCGCACCCTCTGCAATCTCAGTGTAAGGTTCTGGACTACTACTCCTGTGGTACTCTCTTGGCAAGAGCCCTCCAGTGTCGGGCGGGGGCTGTGGCCCAAGCCTTGCATCCTCCCTGATAGGGGAGGGCATGGACCGGGGTGGGCGGCAGACGTGCATATCAACCTGTCTCGTCGGGAAATGAACCTGAAGGTTGTCTACTATGGGCCGCCGCTGAGCGGCAAGACAACCAACCTGGTTCGGATTCACGAATTCGCCGACCCAGCCGTGCGCGGCGAGCTGATTTCGCTGGCCACCGCCGAAGACCGTACCCTTTACTTCGATTTTCTGCGGGTCGACCTGCGCCGCATCAATGGGCTGACACCGCGCGTGCACCTGTACACCGTCCCCGGCCAGCCGCAGTACCAGGCCAGCCGTCGATTGGTCCTGCGGGGGGCGGACGGGGTGGTGTTTGTGGCCGACAGCGCCGCCGACCGCCTGGACGAGAACCTGCGGGCCTGGCAGGACCTGAATCGGCACCTAGAGGAACTCGAGCTATCGAGCGCCAAGCTGCCGATGGTCGTCCAGTTCAACAAGCAGGATGTGGTCAACGCGCTGCCGTGCTCGACGATGCGCTACCTGATGCACTTGAATGGGATGCCGACCTTCGAGGCAGTCGCCACCCAGGGCAAGGGCGTGCGCAATACGCTGAGGTGTATCCTGCAGGAACTGATCAGCCGGGTGGAGGCGGAGGCCGCCTGAGCCGGACCGTGCGGGGGCGCTAGCCGTATGCAGGGCAACTTGAGCGACATGGGCGTCGCCGACCTGATTCAGCACGCATGCCAGGAAGGCATGCTGGCACGCCTGGTGCTGGAGAATCAGGGACAGCAGGCAGAGATCTATTTTCGATCCGGACAAGTCACCCACGCCGCCACCGGCGACCTGGCAGGCGAAGCTGCGGTGTTCGCAGTCCTGGAGTGGGATATCGGCACCTTTCGCCTCGAGCCCGAGGTCGAGGGTTCCGAGAGGACAATCGATCGAAGCTACACCGGGCTCCTGTTGGAGGGGGCCCGCCGGATTGACGAAGGCCGGTCGGCCGAGAGCGGTCCCGGACCTGTTCCGAGGCAAGCTCAGGGGCGATCCGGGATGGAGGGAGAGATGTCGGCAGTCGTCGAAGCCTTAGAGAAGGTCGAAGGCGTGGGGGGCGTGGTGTTGGTCGCCGAGGATGGGGTAGTGCTTGCCCACCATGTTCAAGGGGACCCCGAAAAGGAGGGGGCGGTGGCGGCCTTCGTCGGGGCGGCAGCGGAGCAGGTCGGCGAAGCGATGTCGCTGGGGGTGTTCAGGCGGGCCGTGGCTGCCCTGAGTGGCGGCAACATCTTGGTCATTAAGCACAGCGGCTACTATGCCGGCTTGATGCTGGCCGAGAATGCCTCGGCGGCGATGGTCGCCAGCAAGGCGCAAGCCGCGCTGCAGGATATGGCCTGAAGCGGAACCGGCGATCACCCGGCGGGGATCGCAACCGTAGAAGAGGCGGGCAACAGTGGACGAAATCTTGCGGGACATCCAGGACGTGGCTGGCGTGACCGGTTGCTTTGTCGCCGACAGCACTGGCCAGGTCGTCACGTCGACCCTCCCCGGCGTTTTCGACTCGGCCTCCTTGACACAGGTGGCCAAGACCCTGGCCAAGACGATCGAAGGGCTGCGAATGGCGCGGCGTAAGAAGGTGTCGGAGCTCGATCTGGTTTTTGAGAGTGGCCGCTTGGTGGCCAAGGTGCTTTCTCCGGGTTACCTGTTCATCCTGTGTGTGCCCTCGATCAATGTCCCGCTGCTCAATCTGACGGCCAACGTTGCCGCCAAGAAGCTCGCCAGCCAGTTGAGCGCGCAGGCTGCGAAGCCAGCTCCGGCGGCGGCGGCCCCTGCCGCCCCAGTGGCTCCGAAAGAAGACCTGGTTGCGCGGCTGGAGTCGATCATCTCGGTGGCGATGGGGGTGGAAGGGTTGGAGTTGTTCCGCGAGGAGTTGGCCGGAATCGGGCAAGGGGCAAACCCGCCTCGGGCGGCGCTGGCCGAGCTCACCCAGGCCCTGTATTTCCCCTCCGCCCTGGCAATCGGCGGCGGATCGGCGCGCAAGATGGTCGATGG
>JALHUE010000346.1 GCA_022866145.1 Anaerolineales bacterium
CTAGAGCGGGAGTCGGCTGAGCGACGGTCGTGGCGACCGGGACGGCGGCGCACTGGGGCGGGATGTACGAAGCCGGGATGGGGGTGGCGGTCGGTGTCGGGGAGGGGATTGCCGTCGGTGATGAGGTTGGCGAGGCGGGAGGCGGGGATCCTGCCGCACGGCCGCCCAGGCTGCAGGCCATCGAGAAAAGCGTCAAGCTCAGGAGGATTGCCAGAATGCTGCGCACGGTCGGCATTTGTAGATCATAACAGTCCTATTGGAAAGCACCCTAGACAGACAGCTATTCCACGAATCTCTCTCTACGGGTGCAAATAGCGCAGAGCAGGCGTTCGGGCGGCTGCTCGAACGCCTGCTCTGCGCTATCACATCTGTCCATGAGAGTTCCTGCGACAACCCCGGCCAAGCGACCGTATGGCCGGGAATGGCCTACGTCCCTTCCTCCCACGAGCTCAAGTAGCGCTGCTGCTCGCTGGTCAGGACATCGATCGTCACGTGCATAGCCTCGAGCTTCAAGCGGGCAATCTCGCGATCGATGGCCTCGGGGACGGTATAGACCTTGTTCTCGAGCTCGTCGGCATGCCGAACCACATATTCCAAGGCCAGCGCCTGGTTGGCAAAGGACATGTCCATCACGCTCGCCGGATGGCCTTCGGCGGCCGCCAGATTGACCAGGCGACCGTCGGCCAGCAGGTTGATGCGGCGGCCGTCCTTCATTCGAAACTGCTCGACGAACGGCCGCGCCTGATGCCGATCGCTGGCCATCTCCTCCAACGCCGGGATGTTGATCTCGACGTTGAAGTGACCGGAGTTGGCGACGATGGCGCCATCCTTCATCGACTCGAAGTGGTGGCTGTCAAGGACGTTGATGTCGCCCGTTACGGTGCAGAAGATGTCGCCCTGCGCGGCCGCCTGGGCCATCGGCATCACCCGGTACCCGTCCATCACCGCTTCCAGAGCCGCCAGCGGATCGATCTCGGTCACAATCACGTTCGCCCCCAGGCCGCGTGCCCGGCTGGCCAGACCGCGGCCGCACCAGCCGTAGCCTGCCACAACGAACGCCTTGCCGGCCAGCAGGACATTGGTGGCGCGCACGATGCCGTCGATGGTCGACTGGCCGGTGCCGTAGCGGTTGTCGAAGAAGTGCTTGGTCATGGCGTCGTTAACGGCGATGACCGGGTAGGCCAGGGCCCCATCGGCGGCCATCGCCCGCAGTCGGATCACGCCGGTCGTCGTTTCCTCTGTCCCGCCCCGCACCTCAGGCAGCAGCTCTCGTCGATCCTTGTGCAGGCTGCTCACCAAGTCCGCCCCATCATCCATGGTCAGGTGAGGCTTGTGGTTCAGTGCGGCGTGGATGTGCTTGTAGTAGGTCTGCGTGTCCTCACCCTTGATGGCATAAACCGGGATCTCGTCGTGATGCACCAGCGAGGCCGCAGCATCGTCCTGGGTGGAAAGCGGATTGCTGGCTGTGAGAACGCTGTCCGCGCCGCCGGCCTGCAGGGTGCGCATCAGATTGGCGGTCTCAGTGGTGACGTGCAGGCAGGCCGAGATCCGCATCCCTTTCAGGGGGCGCTCTTTGGCGAAGCGCTCGCGGATGTGCCGCAAGACCGGCATCTCTTCCTCAGCCCAGGCGATCCGCCTGCGGCCGCCTTCGGCCAGATTCAGATCTTTGACATCGTGAGACGTGCCCATGCTTCTTTCCTCCTCAGGTCGGGGCGCCGCTGGGCCGCGGCGGGTGCCCCCGAACGCTCCCGGGAGCCGCGGCTCGCGCCCTGTAGCGGTCGATTACAGCTGAAGGGATTCCCCGAAGAACTGCCGGTAGCGCTCGCCGAACGAGCGCAGGTCGAAGGCATGCCCCTGTGAGCCCGGGTGCTCGAGGCAGTAGGTCGCGGCCAGGGCACCGACCTTGCCGCAGGTCTCCAGCGACTGATCGTGGATGAACCCCTTGAGAAACCCGCCTCGGAAGGCGTCCCCCACGCCGGTCGGATCGGCGATCGTGCGCGGGGCGACCGAGGCCACGTGGTGCTTACGTCCATCAGCAAGAATATCCACCCCCCGCTCGCCGCGGGTGATGACCACAAATCCCGTCAGGGAATCGATCTGGGCTGGCGTCAGGCCGGTCTTCTCCTCGATCAGGCGGAACTCGTAGTCATTGCCGAAAACCGCCTGCGACCCGGTCATACCGGCTCGCAGCGTCTCGGGATCCAGTCGCACCACCTGCTGGCTGGGGTCATAGATGTAGGCCAGCTCGAGTTCGTGGCATTCCTGCACATAGCCGGCCATCGCCTCGGGATCGTTGGCGGAGATGACGACCAGCCGGGGCCGGTTCGGCAGGTCCGAGAGGCGCAGGCTCGAGGCCTTGGCCATGGCCCCGGTGTAGAAGCTGGCGATCTGGGCGTTGGAGCGGTCGGTAGTGACGAAGAACGAGGCCGTAAACAGCCCGGCCATGGCTCGGATGTGGGTCGTGTCGACGCCCTGCTCCTCGAGCCAGGAGCGGTATTCCCCGAAATCCTCGCCGACCGTGGCCATGACGGCAGGGCGCTCGCCCAGCTGGGCGAGGGTGAAGGCGATGTTGGCCGCGATTCCGCCGCGGCGCCGGATCATGCTGTCGACCAGGAACGACAGACTGATCCGGTCGAGCTCGTCGGGAAGGATGTGCTCCCGGAAGTACCCCGGGAACGTCATCAGGTAGTCGTAGGCAATCGATCCCGTCAGCAGGATTTCCACTCGGTCCGTCCCGCGCTGCGCCCGGCGCAAGAATCCGCTGCCAGGGGCAGCGGTGGGGTGCATGACGATCCGGAGCCTGAGCCCCGGCCGGTCGTCCCAAGTCTATCACCGCTTGCGTCGGGCAATGGCCGATCTCCGGGGCTCGCGGTGGCGGACCCGACCGCGCGGCCGAGACCCCCCCTGCGGCCGAGCCCCCCCCTGCCCGGGCGGGTGCGAATCTGGCCCGTTTGACGCCACCCCAACCGTCCCTTATCATGCGCCTATGAGGTCACCGACGACAACTCTCTCTACCGGTCTCAGCCTTTTCCTGGTGGTAGGCGCCGCCTGCAGCCCGATCGCACCACCGGCGCCAGCCGCGACCCCGACCGTGGTGCCGACGGTGACCGTTACCCCGACGGCCACTGCGACCCCGACTCCCGAGCCGGAGGTGCGCCTGCAGGCCGCCGATCAAGCGCTGTTCTATGGCGACTGGGATCGGGCCTTCGAGGAATACAACCGCGCTCGCCAGAATGCCGCCGAGGCCGATCAAGCTGCCCTGGCTTCCTTCGGCTACGCCCGCACCCTGCTCGAGAGCGGACGGGTGTGGGAGGCGATTGAGGCCTTCAATGCCTTCCTGAGCACCTACCCGGGCCACGAGCGGCTGGCGCAGGCGCACTACCTGAAGGGGCTGGCCGAGGAGAAAGCGGGCTTGACGAATGAAGCGCTCGCCGACTACCAAAGCTATCGCGAGCTACGCCCGGGCCGGATTGACGCCTATGTCGAGGAACACATCGGGGATCTTCTGCGCCAGGTGGCACGCCCGACGGATGCCCTCCAGCACTACCAGGTGGCGCGTGAGGCGGGCAGCCTCGGCGACCCGATGGCCGTAGACCTCAAGGTGGGTCAGGCCTATCTGGAAGCCGGGGATCCCGGTGCCGCCCTCGAGCACTTCGACGCCCTGCTGCAGGTGGCTACGGATGCGGCGACCCGTGCCACGCTCCTGTTCTTGAGCGGGGCCGCGCTGGAGAACCTGGGGGACATCGCGGCCGCGCATGCCCGTTATCAGCAGTCCATCGACAACTACCCGGAAGCCTATGACAGCTACAGTGGACTGGCCCGACTGGTGGACGCCGGCGTCGAAGTTGACGAGCTGCAGCGCGGGATTGTCGACTACTATGCCGGGGCGCACGAACCGGCGCTGCGGTCGTTGGATCGGGCGCTGGCCAGCGCCCCCACAGCGGAAGGTTATTACTTCCGCGGACTGACCCGGCGAGCCTTGGACGAAGCCAGTGGCGCGCTGGCGGATCTCACGCGCGTCGTGGACGGCTATCCGGGCGATGCCCGTTGGGGCCCGGCCATGCTCGAGAAGGCCCGCACCGAGTGGGCGTATCTGGGCATGTACCGCCAGGCCATCGACACCTTCCTGGCCTTTGCCGCGGCCCTGCCCCAAGATCCGAAGGCGCCGGAGGCGTTGTTCCTTGCCGCCCGAACGGCCGAGCGGGTCGATGACCTCGGCTTGGCCGCCGAGCTCTGGTTGCGCTTGCCGGCAGAATACCCCGGGACCGTGGAGGCCCGCGACGGTGCTTTCCTGGCCGGCATTTCGCGCTATCGCGCCGGCGACCAGGCGGGCGCCAGGGCCGCCTTTGAGCTGGCCGAAAGCCTAGCGGCCGACAGCGGCGAGCGCGCCCGCGCCCGCTTCTGGATCGGCAAGACCTACGCCGCGCAGGGGGCCCAGGACGCCGCCCGACAAGCTTGGGAGGCCGCGGCCGCCGCCGATCCCACCGGCTACTACTCGGTGCGGGCAGCCGATGTCCTGGAGGGACGCCCGCCGTTCCAGGCGCAGGGACTCCCCGTGTACTCGGTGGAGGTCGAGGCCGAACGGGCGCAGGCCGAGGCCTGGCTCAGGGAGACCTTTGTCGTGGACGGCCCCGAGCCGCTGACGGCGTTGACTCCGGAGCTGGCGGCGGATCCGCGCCTGATCCGCGGCCTGGAGTTCTGGGAGCTCGGGCAGTACGGCCTGGCGAAGCAGGAGTTCAACGCACTGCGGAATTCGCTGAAGAACGACGCCGAGTCCCTGTACCGCTTGATGCACACGCTGCTGGAGCTCGGGCTGTACCAGCCGGCCATCTTCACGGCGCGCCAGATCCTCGACCTGGCAGGAATGGATGATGCCGGGACGATGAACGCGCCGGTCTACTTCAACCGCATCCGGTTCGGCTCATACTTCGGCGACCTGATCCTGTCCGAGGCGGCGGCCTATGGCATGGATGGCACGCTGCTGCTGTCCCTAGTTCGGCAAGAAAGCCTGTTCGAAGGTTTTGCCACGTCCTACGCCGCGGCCCGCGGGCTGACTCAGGTCATTCCCAGCACCGGCCAGAACATCGCCGACCAGCTGGGGTGGCCACCGGATTACACCCCCGACGACCTGTATCGGCCGCTGGTCAGCGTTCGCTTCGGCTTGTACTATCTCTCGCGCCAGCTGCTTCGCTATGAGGGGGATCCGTACGCCGCGCTGGCGGCGTACAACGCCGGCCCCGGCAACGCCGACATCTGGAAGGAACTGGCGCCCGAGGACCCAGACCTGTTCCTCGAGATCGTGCGCCTGACCCAACCCCAGGAGTACATCCGTTCTATCCAGGAAGTGTACGCCATCTATCATCGGCTGTACGCCGGCGGGGGCTAGCGGCCGCTTCCTCCAGATTGACTTCCCCGGCCAGGCGTGTTATCCTAACCATTCGCACATCATGCTCTTCTCGGACCCGCCGGGCAATGGCAGGCCGGGAGGCCGGACTCGGGCCCCACCGCGCACCGCGGCGGTCGCCCGCCTTTTCTTGTTTCGCCCCGCCGCCCGGCGGGAAGGCACACAGGAGCAATCAATGGCCCCCACAGGTCAGAAGTGGTACGCGCGCACGCGGGACACCTTCCCCCTGCCGACGCTGATCGGTGTCCAGCTGGAATCCTTCGAGTGGCTGATGCGAGAAGGCCTGGCGGAGCTCTTCGACGAGATCTCCCCGATCGAGTCCTACAACGGCGGCATGAAGCTGTTCTTCCCGGGAAAGTCGCGCGAGGCGCGTGAATTCAAGCTCAAGTTCTGGTTCGAAGATCCCAAGCACGACATCGAAGAATGCGTCGAGCGCGACCTGACCTTCGCCGCGCCGATGTACGTTTCCGTGCTGCTTGCCGGCCCCGAGGTTTCAGAGCCGATCAAGCAGGACCTGTTCCTCGGCGATTTCCCATTGATGACCGAGAAGGGGACCTTCATCATCAATGGCACCGAGCGGGTTGTAGTCTCTCAATTGATCCGCTCGCCCGGTGTCTACTTCGAGGCACCGGAAGACCGCGCCACCGGACGTCGGCTGGCGTCAGCCAAGCTGATCCCCGACCGCGGCGCCTGGATGGAGTTCGAAACCCGCAAGAGCGACTACATCACGCTCAAGTTCAACCGCAAGCGCACGGTGCCGGTATCGATCCTGCTGCGGGCGATGTCGGCGGTCGACGATGGGCTGGACGTTTCGCCCCTCACCGACGGCAGCGACGAGGAGCTGATCGGCATCTTCTCGGCTGTGGACAACAAGCCGGACCATCCGTACATCGCCACCACCATTCGCCAGGAGCCTACCTGGGAGATCAAGCACGGGCGCACCCTGGGGCAGGAGGCGCTGATCGAGTTCTATCGGCGCATGCGCCCCGGCGATCCGCCGACGCTTGACAACGCCCGGGAATACCTGCGCGACCAGCTGTTCGACCAGCGGCGCTATGACCTGGAGCGCGTTGGGCGCTACAAGCTGAACCAGAAGCTCGACCTTCAGGAAATCGTGCCCCTGGCACACCGAAGGGTCACGACCTGGGACGTCGTCCGCCTGGTCATGCGCCTGATCCAGATCAACAACAACCAGGTCAACCCCGATGATATCGATCACCTTGGCAACCGCCGGGTGAAGACGGTGGGCGAGTTGATCCAGGGCAAGCTTCGGGTTGGCCTGAGGCGCATGGAGCGCGTGATCTTGGAGCGGATGTCCATCCGCGACCAGGAGCAGCTCTCGCCGGTTTCGCTGGTCAATATCCGTCCCGTCGTGGCGGCCATCCGCGAGTTCTTCGGCTCCAGCCAGCTCTCTCAGTTCATGGACCAGACCAACCCGCTGGCCGAGCTCAGGCACAAACGCACACTGTCGGCCCTCGGCCCGGGCGGGCTGCGCCGCGAACGGGCGGGGTTCGATGTGCGCGACGTCCACCACTCGCACTATGGCCGCATCTGCCCGATCGAGACACCGGAAGGTCCGAACATCGGCCTGATTGGACGCCTGGCTTCCTATGCCAAGGTCAACCGCTTCGGCTTCATCGAGACCCCTTACCGCAAGGTCCACCGTGAGCTCGATGCGGGTGACGCAAGTCTGATCGGACGGACGATCCGAGGGCAGATCGTCGACCCCAAGAGTGGCAATGTCATCGCGGAAGACAGCCAGGTGGTCACGCCGCAGATGGTCAAGGGTCTGAGCAAGCTCGGGCGGCCCGTGCCCATCGAGCCTTTCGTTTCGGGCGAGACAGCCTATCTATCCGCGGATGAGGAAGACAAGTGGGTGATTGCCCAGGCCAACGCTCCCTTGAATGAGAACAGCGAGTTCGTCCGCCAGCGGGCCTCTTGTCGGCATCACGGCGAGTTCCTGTTCGTCTCACCGCCCGAGATCGACTACATGGATGTCGCCCCTCGCCAGATTGTCGGCGTGAGCGCCTCCCTGATCCCCTTCCTCGAGCATGACGATGCCAACCGCGCCCTGATGGGCTCGAACATGCAGACCCAGGCCGTCCCGCTGGTCCGGCCGGAGGTGCCTTTGGTTTCCACGGGCATGGAGCGGCAAGCGGCGCTGGACTCGGGACAGGTGGCTGTCTCCGACGTCACCGGCGAAGTCGAGTCGGTGACGGGGAGCGAGGTCGTCGTGCGTGTCGGCCGCGAGCGCCGGTCGTTCAAACTGCGCAAGTACAACCGCTCCAACCAGAGCACATGCATCGACCAGCGGCCGGCTGTCATCAAGGGGCAGCGCGTTCGGCCGGGCGATGTCATCGCCGATTCCTCGTCCACCGCCGGTGGCGAGCTTGCGCTCGGCCAGAATGTGCTCTGCGCCTTCCTCTCCTGGGAGGGCGGCAACTACGAGGATGCGATCCTGATTTCGGAGCGACTGGTCCAGGAGGACCGGTTTACCAGCGTTCACATTGAGAAGCATGAGGTCGAGGCCCGGGATACCAAGCTCGGCCCGGAGGAGATCACCTACGACATCCCGAATGTCGGCGACGAGGCGTTGCGCGACCTGAGCGAGGACGGCATCATCCGCGTTGGCGCTGAGGTTGGTCCGAACGACATCCTCGTGGGCAAGATCACCCCCAAGGGCGAAAAGGAGCTCACCCCGGAAGAGAAACTTCTGCGGGCGATTTTCGGCGAGAAGGCGCGCGAGGTGAAGGACACCTCCCTACGGATGCCTCACGGTGAACGCGGCAAGGTAGTCGCCGTCAAGGTATTCACCCGCGAGGAGCACCGCGACCTTCCGCCTGGCGTCGAGAAGATGGTGCGGGTGTCGGTGGCGCAGAAGCGCAAGGCCACAGAGGGCGACAAGATGGCCGGGCGCCACGGCAACAAGGGTGTGATCTCGCGCGTCGTCCCGGTCGAAGACATGCCCTATCTCGAAGACGGGACCCCCATCGACCTGATCCTGAACCCGCTGGGCGTGCCAGGCCGAATGAATATCGGCCAGATTTTGGAGGCGCACCTTGGCTGGGCGGCCGACCGCCTCGGCTTCCGCGCCGTCACCCCGGTCTTCGACGGTGCCGACGAAGAGGAGATCGAGGCTGAGCTCGCCCGCGCCTGGTTGGTCGATCGAGCCTGGGACGAGGTTGGCGACCGGGCCTGGGACTGGGTGAAATCGGCTGGATACTATCAGGAAGAGGCCTTCCGCGACGAAGATGAGGTGCGGCGGCTGTACCTGGAACACTGGCTCGCCGACCGTGGTTTCGACCCAGAGCAGATCGCCATCGATCCCAACTACGCCCGCCGGGCGGCGACACGTCAGTGGCTGCGGGAACGCGGCTTCAACCCTGAAATGGCTTTACTGTTCGAGGACGAGGACATTCGGGGCGAGGAGCGCACTCGCCGCGACCAGGCAGGCGTCGAAGCCTGCCTGAGAATCTGGATACAGGACAACGGCGGCGAGGATCCCGGACAGGTCGAGCCTGAGGTGCTGCGCGAGCGCAGCCTGGCGGTGATGGCGGAAACCGGGGTTCCGGCGCCGGTCCTGGGCAAGCAGCGGCTGTATGACGGCAAGACCGGTGAGGCCTACGACCAGCCGGTCACCGTTGGGAAAGTGCTGATGATGAAGCTGCACCATCTGGTCGAGGACAAGGTCCACGCCCGCTCAACCGGACCGTACTCGCTGGTGACCCAGCAGCCGCTCGGGGGCAAGGCACAGTTCGGCGGTCAGCGCTTCGGTGAGATGGAAGTCTGGGCGCTGGAGGCCTACGGCGCAGCCCATATCCTACAGGAGATGCTGACGGTCAAGTCAGACGATGTTCAAGGCCGGGTGAAGACCTATGAGGCGATCGTCAAGGGCGAGCCCATTGAGGAGCCAGGGATTCCCGCTTCGTTCCGGGTGCTGGTCAAGGAGCTGCAGAGCTTGGGCTTGTCTGTCGAGGCCATCACGGACAGCGGTGAGGTGATGAAGTTCGGCAAGGAGGAAGAGCGGGCACGGCCGCCGCGCCTCGGCCTGGGCCTGTTGGACATGGAATCGCGCGGCGGCAGGTTGTAGCCCGCCCCTTGCGTGTGCGCATAGGAACGTTGTCGCCTCGGACCCGGTGATCGAGGTCACCGGGTCCGAGGCATTCCTGGGGCAATCCTGCTGAGCCTGGATCGGGAGGTCTCGCAGGTCGAGGCTGCTGATCCTGAGTGGGCTGGCCTGGGCGCTGTCCGCCTGCGGCCGCCCAGGGCGGCCGGTGCTGGAGCCTACGGGAGGGAGCCCGGCTTTGGGCAGGCGAGCCACCGCAACCCCGGGTTCCCGGCCCGCCCTGGGCAAGCCCGCCGAACTCAGCAACACGGCCCGGCTGGACACCGACGAGCTCCTGCGCTTGGAGGGGCTGCACGGTCGGGTCGTTCTGCTGGAGGTGCCGACCTTCGGCTGCCTCAACTTCCAGCGGACGCGGCCTTCTCTCCAGTCCTGGCACGAAGCCTACGGCGACCAGGGTTTGGTGGTGATCGGCAACCCCACCCTCGAAGTCGCTTGCGAGGAGGGCCTGGAGAACCTGCGCCAGGCGATCGAGCGTCTGGGGACCACCTGTCCCATCGCCCAGGACATGCAGCCCCAGACGTGGAGCGCCCTGGGGGGCGCGCCATTGGCCGGCCCTGTACCTGATCGACAAGGCGCCCCGGCCGGGCGAGGCCCACATCAGGGAGGGGGTTGCACGCCACCACCGAAGCGGCCATCCGGGCTTGACTGGCAGACCCCTCCGCCTGGGCTCCATCCCCCTGCCGGCTGGCCTGGATCGGCGCCTGGTCCCGCTCTCCGAGTGCTTGACGGGAGCTTATTGGGCGTGGTAAACTAAGGGTCCATTGCCGAACTAGTCCGACGGATGGGAGCGTGGGAAGAGCCCATCCGAGCCGAATAAGGACGTCGACTAGCCGAGGCCATCGCGCAGGATCGATGGCCTCGCTTAGTGGCCAGGGGCCCGGGGCTCGGGCCCCGGCTTCGTGTGGAGGGTGATCGTGCCGACCATCAACCAACTGGTGCGCAAAGGCCGCAAGAGCAAGCGCCTGAAGACCAAGGCGCCGGCGCTGCAGTACATCTTCAACGCCAACAAGCAGCGGCGCTTGGCGGTGGCCAAGGGCGCGCCGCAGAAGCGCGGCGTATGCACGCAGGTCCGCACCCAGACCCCGAAGAAACCGAACTCGGCGTTGCGCAAGGTGGCGCGTGTCCGCCTGACCAACATGATGGAAGTGACGGCCTACATTCCTGGCGAAGGTCACACGCTGCAGGAGCACTCGGTGGTGTTGGTCCGCGGCGGACGAGTCAAGGACCTCCCAGGCGTGCGCTATCACATCGTGCGCGGCACGCTGGACGCCACCGGCGTCGATGGCCGCCGACAAGGACGCTCGAAGTACGGCAGCAAGCGTCCGAAGGAAGCCTAAGGCAGAGTCGTTGGGTCGCAGTCGGCCGCGGGAACCTGTTCGGCCGACTTACTTTGAAGGGGAGCGGTTCGATGCGTAGGAGCAAGCCAGAAAAGCGGGTTGTGCCTGGGGACGTGCGCTACAACAGCCAGATGGTGCAGGCGTTCGTCAACAGCCTGATGCGGCGCGGTAAGAAGAGCACGGCAGTTCGCGTCCTGTACGATTCCTTTGACATCATCCAGGAGCGCGCCAAGCGCGAGCCGCTGGAGATTTTCGAGGCGGCCATCAGGAATGTCTCGCCGGTGCTCGAAGTCAAACCCCGGCGAGTCGGCGGGGCAACCTACCAGGTGCCGGTCGAGGTCGCCTCGGGCCGCCGCATCTCGTTGGCGCACCGCTGGATCCTGGCGGCCTGTCGGGCCCGCTCCGGCCGCTCAATGGCCGAGAAGCTGGCCGGCGAGCTGATGGACGCCGCCAACAATACCGGGGCGGCCATCAAACGCCGAGAAGAAACCCACAAGATGGCAGAGGCCAACCGCGCCTTTGCCCACTATCGCTGGTAGAAGGGAGCTCCTGCCGCAGGCGGCAGGGCTGCAGATTATGGAACGCGAGCATCCGCTGGAGCGCCACCGCAATATCGGCATCATCGCCCATATTGATGCCGGGAAAACCACAACCACCGAGCGGGTGCTGTACTACACCGGTCGGACCCACCGCCTTGGGTCGGTGGACGACGGCACCACCGTCACCGATTGGATGGAGCAGGAGCGCGAGCGGGGGATCACCATCGTCTCGGCCGCGGTCACGGCCTCTTGGCAGGACCACATCATCAACCTCATCGACACGCCGGGCCATATCGACTTCACGGCAGAGGTTCAGCGCTGCCTGCGGGTGCTTGATGGGGGAGTGATCGTCTTCGACGCCGTCCAGGGCGTCGAGCCTCAATCCGAAACGGTCTGGCGCCAGGCTGATCGCTACAACCTGCCGCGCATGGCCTTCGTCAACAAGATGGATCGCCCGGGTGCCTCGTACGAGAACACCATTCAGTCGATGCGCGAGCGCCTCGGCGCCAACCCGATCGCCATCCAGCTTCCGATCGGCTCCGAGGCCGGCTTCTCGGGCGTGGTCGACCTGATCGAGAACCTGGCAATTGTCTGGCAGGATGAGCAGGGCAGCGACCCGATTCGCACTGCGATCCCGGCCGAGCTTCAGGACCTTGCCAGCGAGAAACGCGCCCAAATGATCGAGCACATTGCGGAAACGGACGAAGTCCTGCTGGAGAAGTTCGTCGAGGGTCAGGAGATCTCGACCCCCGAACTGCGGGCGAGCCTACGGCGGGCGGTGATCCAGGGCATGGCCACCCCGGTGCTGTGTGGGTCTGCGCTGCGCAATCGGGGGGTGCAACCGCTGTTGGATGCCATCATTGATTATCTACCATCGCCGGCTGACATCCCGCCCGTGATCGGCAACAAACCCGGCACCGAGGAGGCGCTGACGCGTCAGGCCAAGGATGATGCCCCGCTGAGCGCCCTGGTGTTCAAGATCGTCACGGATCCCTATGTCGGGCGCCTGGCCTATTTCCGGGTGTACTCGGGCAAGATCACCCAGGGCTCCATCGTCTACAACTCCGCCAAGGGGAAGCGCGAGCGGGTGGGACGTCTGATCCGCATGTATGCCGACCGCCGCGAGGACATCTCCGAAATCCTGGCCGGCGATATCGCGGCGGTGCTGGGGATGAAGGAGACCTTCACCGGCGATACCTTGTGTGACCAGGCTAGCCCGATCGTGCTCGAGAGCATCACCTTCCCCGAGCCGGTGATCTTCCTGGCGATCGAGCCCAAGACCACGGCCGACCAGAGCAAGATGGGCGAGGCTTTGCAGAAGCTCTCCGAGGAGGATCCGACCTTCCGGGTCGGAACCGACGAGAACACCGGCCAGACCGTGATCTCGGGGATGGGGGAACTGCATCTCGAGGTGCTGGTCGACCGGATGCAGCGCGAGTTCAAGGTGCAGGCCAAGATGGGCCGGCCGCGCGTTGCCTACCGCGAATCGATCGGCCGGGCAGTTCCCAAGACCGAGTACCGCTACGTCAAGCAGACCGGCGGTCACGGCCAGTACGGACATGTTGTGCTTTCACTCGAACCCGGCGAGAAGGGCTCGGGAGTCAAATTCGAGAACAAGATTGTCGGCGGAGCGATCCCGCGCGAGTACATCCCGGCCGTGGGCAAGGGCGTGGTCGAAGCGGCCGAAGGCGGCGTGCTGGCGGGCTATCCAGTGACCGACATCGTGGTGCGGTTGATCGACGGCTCGTTCCACGAGGTCGACTCCAGCGAGATGGCCTTCAAGATGGCCGGTTCCCTGGCCTTCAAGCAAGGCGTCCGGCAGGGACGGCCGATTTTGCTCGAGCCGGTCATGCGTCTGGAGGTCGTGGTGCCCGAGGACTTCCTGGGCGAGGTCTCCGGCAACCTGGCGGCCCGGCGGGCGTCCATCGAGGGCATCGATGCCCGGCCCGGCAAGACCCAGGTGATCGACGCCACAGTCCCGCTGGCCGAGATGTTCGGCTATGCCACCGACCTGCGGTCGATGACCCAGGGCCGGGGGGTATTCACCATGGAGTTCGACCACTACGCCGAAGTATCCGAGTCGGTTACCCGCAGCGTGCTGGAAGGCGCCCGCTAGCGGGCGCCCCGGCGGCCATTCCCAGACAAGGACGGAGACGGCAATCATGGGCAAGCAGAAGTACCAGCGAACGAAGCCGCACATGAATGTAGGGACGATGGGGCACATCGACCACGGGAAGACGACGCTGACGGCGGCGATCACGAAGTACAGTGCGATGAGGGGGCATGGGGA
>JALHUE010000347.1 GCA_022866145.1 Anaerolineales bacterium
CTCGATGGGCTTGGTGATCAGGTACAGGTGGGCCATCGGCACCACCGGCAGGTAGATGCCGACCATTCGCCCGACGTCGCCGCCCCACTGCCCGGCGGCATTGACAACAATCTCGGTCTTGATGGTGCCGCGCGAGGTGACGACCTCATCCACCCGGCCGTCCTTCAGGTTGATCCCGGTGACCAGCGTCTCGGTGAAGAACTTGGCGCCCCGGCTCTTGGCGCCGGCCGCCAGGGCTATCGTCAGCCCGGTGGGGTCGATGATGCCGTCGGTCGGAGTGTAGACCGCCCCCAGCACGCCGTCGATGTTCATGATCGGGAACATCTTCTGCGCTTCCTGGGGAGAGATCATCTCCAGCGGCATGCCAAAGGAGCGAGCGTAGCCGACCTGGCGCTTGAGCTCGACCAGGCGCTCCGGGGAAGAGGCCAGCCGGATTCCGCCGACCTCGCGCCAGCCAGTGTCCTGCCCGGTCTCATCTTTGAGCTTGCGGTAGAGATCGGTGCTGTAGGTCATCAGGCGCGTCAGGTTGAAATCGGAGCGCAGCTGGCCGACCAGCCCGGCCGAGTGCCAGGTGGAGCCGCTGTTCAGCTCGTGACGCTCGAGCACCGCCACATCCGTCCACCCCATCTTGGTCAGGTGGTAGGCAATGCTGCAGCCTCCCACGCCGCCGCCGATGATGACAACCTGTGCCTGGGTTGGAAACGCGGACGCCATAGGCGACCTCCTTGTGAAGTGCGTGGTTCAACGCCACCCCGGTGCCGGGCCGGAAGGGCCGGCCGGGTTATCGTCTCCAGACGGAACCCGGCTGGGCCATCATGCCCACAATGTCATAGGTCGAAATCACACCCAGCGGGATGCTGTCGGGCTGCTGCTCATCCACCACCACCAATCGGTGGTGATGGTGGTCGATCATGGCGTCGGCCGCTTCGCGCAGCGAGGCGCTCGGCGAAATGGTCAGCAATTCATGCATCACCTGGGCGGCGGTGGACTTGTAGGCGTCCTCGTCGCCGCAGAACGGCAGCAGGTCAGCCCCGCTGACCATGCCCACGGGACGTCCGTTGGGGGTGACCACCAGCACCGAGCGGTAGCCGGCATCGGTCATGGCCCGAGCCACGTAAGCGACGGGCGTGTTTTCGCGGCACACCAGCATGGCCCGCGACATCACGTCGGCTACCGACCGGCGCTCGATCGGCCGGGCCTCCACCAGGCTGGCAACGAAGTCCGAGACTGAGATCACGCCGACCGGCTTGTCGCGATCTTCCACCAGCAGCCGGCTGATCCCCTCCTGGTGCATGCGGGCGGCGGCATCGCAGACCTCCGCTCCGGCCTCGATGCTGTCGATCGGAAAGGTCATCAACTCGCCCGCCGTCATCCGGCGCATGGCCTCCAGGCTTTCCGGGTCGGTGGACAGCCACTCGGCCGCCAGCAGGTCGAAATCGGTGATCACGCCCAGCGGCCGGCCATCGCGGTCGGCCACGATCAGGGCATGCACGTGGTGCTGGTCCAGCAAGACGGCGACCTGCCCCAGCGGGGCGTCGGGCCGGCAGGTGATCAGACCCGGGTGCATCAACTCTCGAACCAGACTAGCCATGGCGTTCTCCTGCCAGCGCGGC
>JALHUE010000348.1 GCA_022866145.1 Anaerolineales bacterium
CTCCGTCGCCGAAAATGCAGCGCCGCGCTGGCCAACACGGCGGCACAGGCCAGGCCGATGGAGGCCTGCAGGCTCCAGCGAATGTCGGGCGTGACATGCGGCAGCGCCCACCAGCGCAGGCCGGTGAAGAGGCAGCCCAAGGCCAGCGTCACCGCGCTTCCGGGCAAGGATGCAAACTACTCCGCCGACGGGGACGCCCTTGCATCATGGGGATTTGGGTTTGGGGAGCGGCGCGACTTGCAGTACAGGCGGATTGCCCACAGCGTGCCGATATCGAGGATCAGGGAAGCAATGACGATTGGGAGGATCCAGTCCTCGGCCATTATCGCCCTACCAGATGCCCGGAGGCGTCCTCCTCATTCTTCGGTCGGGTTGCGCGCAAAGCGTCCAGGCCCGATCTCGTCCGCCCGCCGGGTCGCGCGGCCCAGGCTCAAGGTCAATGCGCGCCATCGGTGCGGTGGGCTTGATGGTGACGCCTGCCGGAGCCCGCTCGGCGGCAACGGCCGGCTGCCGAACCGGCACCACCAGCCGACGTACCATCACCGCCTGGTCGCAAACTGGCTGCAGTCCCAGGCGTTCGAGGATGTCGTTGAGCCAGCCCTGGTAGGAGCGGACAACGATGTACACCGGCCGGCCGGGGCGCCGGGGGATGGTGGAGAAGAATGATTGCAGCAGGTCGTCAACCGAGTCCACGGCTGGGTGCAGGTATGGCTGGACCCACGTGCCGAGTGGGCCGCGATCAGTGCTCAAGTACGCGAGGATCTCACTTTGTTGTCCATGGACCCAGCCGCGGCCATTCCTGTGTGGCGGGGGCTCGACCTGTTGAACCAGGGCCGGAACCAGATTGGCATACAACATGGCCACGGCGATTTCATCCCCGGCGCCCTCGTGCCTCCAGGCGGCGGGCGCTGGGCTGGCCGCGTGGAGAGAGCCGACCTCGGGCGGCGGATCGAGGCGCCAAATACGTTGGCGGGCATAGACTGCGAAGCCCGCACGCCTCAATGCCTCGAAGGCTGGCAAGTGTTCATCGACCTCGGCCACAAGATGCCGGGCTCCCTGGCTGCCGGCAGCCCGCGTCAGGGCGTCCAGCAATTGCATCCCCGGCCACTCATTGAGGGTATCAGCCGGGCTGACGAAGGTCAGGCGGGCCAGGGAGTCTTGGTGCCGGTACAGGTACTGACCGATGCAGTCCGGTCCGTCCCCTCCCTGGGCGCGTGCCACCAACGTGCAGGCGGACTGGATGGGATTCAGGGCATCGAGCACGGCGTGCTGCAGGGTGTTGGGGCCGCGAGTGTAGGCGAGTTGCGCGTCCAGACACAGACCACCGGCGCGCAGACGGTGAAGGAGCGACAGGTCGCGCCAGTCAAAGGGCCGGATCACCCCGCCACCTGCCGACAGAAGTAGTCGTGGAAGCGGTCGTCGCCCGTAAGTTCGGGATGGAAGGCAGTCGCCAGCCAGCGACCTTGTCGGGCGGCGACAATCACTGGCTGCCCGCCGGGCGCAGCCGGTGGCAGGCTGGCGAGAATCTCCACCTGGGAGCCGATGTCCTCGATGATCGGGGCCCGAATGAACACGGCGTGAAACGGCCGGGTCGGATCCGGCAAGGCTAACACCGTCAGGTCGGCTTCAAAGCTGGCCACCTGGCGGCCGAAAGCGTTGCGCTGCACGCTGATATCCATTAGCCCCAACAAGGGCTGGTCTCGATGAACCTCGCGCGACAGCAAGATAGCGCCGGCGCAGGTCCCCCAGATACCCCGCCCGGCCCCGAAGGCTCGCAGCGGCTCCATCAGATCGAAGCGAGTGGCCAGCTTGCCGATGGTGGTCGACTCGCCGCCGGGGATGATCAGGCCGTCGAGGCTCTCCAGGTCTGTGGGGAGTCGGACCTCGTGAGTCTCGACCCCGAGGCGCCGAAGGACGGCAGCATGTTCGGCGAAGTCGCCCTGCAGGGCCAGCACGCCAATCCTCATGGCCTGACCTGCTTCTGCTTGCCCGACCAGGCGTCGACCTCGATGGCGAAGACACTCGTCGCATCGAGCTCGGCCTGCGTGATCGGCCGGTAGTCGCGCCCCGGCCGGCGGTCCGGGAAGTGCTTGTCGAGCAGACCTTGCAGGCCGTGCTGCTTCTCATCATCGCTTTCAACGAGGCGGGCCCGGCCAAACACGATCACGCTGGCGTACTCGTTGCTGAACTCCATGGCGGTGTCGGCCGGGAGCAGGCGGCCGATCTCGGCAACGCTGAAGCACACCCGCGGATTTTGGAGGATGTTCTGCCGGGTTCTGCCATCGAGGGCGGTGTGAATGTAGATGCGGCGGGCGGCCGGGTCGTAGCAATACAGGCTGGTGTGCAGAAAGGGCTGGTTGTCGATGGAGGTGGCGGTGACGCCGAACTGCGCCCGAGCGAGCAGAGCCTCGATTTCCCGCTCGCCGGGCATTGCCCGATCCGAGCGCCGCAGCCGAGTCCAGTCGCTGTCGGTCATACTGGTTCGAGGCCGAGGCCGCGACGGCTGCCTGGGCCTACCAGCCGCGACTGGCCAGGCGCTCGGACTCGTGCAGCGAGCTGACGCCGATCCCGACCATCGGTTCGCCCAGGTCCTTGCTGACCTCGGCCAGGATCTGGGGATCGTTGTAGTGGGTGACGGCGGCGACGATCGCCCGGGCGCGCCGCTCAGGATCGCCGGACTTGAAGATGCCTGATCCGACGAACACCCCATCGACGCCCAGCTGCATCATCAGGGCGGCATCGGCGGGGGTAGCCACCCCGCCGGCGGCGAAGTTGACCACAGGCAGGCGGCCCAGCTCGCGGGTGTCCTTGACCAGGTCGTAGGGCGCGCCGATCTCCTTGGCGTAGGCCATTAGCTCTTCCGGGGCCATGGTCTGCAGTCGGCGGATCTCGCCCAGCACGGCCCGAGCATGGCGTACGGCTTCGACCACGTCACCCGTGCCGGCCTCGCCCTTGGTCCGGATCATGGCCGCGCCTTCGCCGATGCGGCGCAGCGCCTCGCCCAGGTCGCGGCAGCCACATACGAACGGCACCTTGAAGGCATGTTTGTCAATGTGGTGGTTCTCATCGGCCGGGGTCAAGACCTCGGATTCGTCGATGTAGTCGACGCCGATGGCCTCGAGAATCTGGGCCTCAACGAAGTGCCCGATGCGGCACTTGGCCATCACCGGGATGCTGACCGAATGCATGATGCTCTGGATCAGGCCCGGGTCGCTCATGCGGGCGATCCCGCCCTGGACCCGGATGTCCGCCGGCACGCGCTCCAGGGCCATGACCGACACTGCCCCTGCCGCCTCGGCTAACCGGGCGTGTTCTGGCGTGACCACGTCCATGATCACGCCTCCCTTGAGCATCTGGGCCAGGCCTTTCTTCAAGGCGAACGTGCCGACTTCCTTTTCCACCCTCGCCTCCTGATGGGATTCCCTGTCTTCGACCGGATTCTACCATGAGCCTCGTTCGACGGCCGTCGAACGCCGCGGGGCGGGACTTGACAAACACGCGGCTTGTAATACAATGCTACAAAGATACAAACAGACAATGAGACAATAAGGACAATCCAGGCGTGGAAATGTCGATTGACTTTCGCTCCAAGATCCCGATCTACATCCAAATCGTGGAGCAGGTCAAACAGCAGGTGGCGGCGAGTGGGCTGCAGCCGGGCGAACAACTGCCGACCGTGCGCCAGCTGGCGGCCGATCTGCGAGTGAACTTCAACACCATTGCCCGCGCCTATCGTCTGCTGGATGAAGCCGGGCTGATCTCCACCCAGCAGGGGCGGGGGACTTACGTGGTGGGAACCCCGCCGGACACCATCACTGGCGCGCTGCGCCTTGAGACGCTGCGCACCCTGGCCCGCTTGTATCTGACCGATGCCGCCCGTCTGGGCTTGACGCCGGACGAGGTCGCCTCCGTCACGATCGAGAGTATCGAACGCTGGCGGCAGCTGGGCATTCCTCCAGCCGAAGCCGATCCAGCCTAGGGCGGCAACCCCGCTCAGAGAGGATGAGACGATGGCCCGCAGAGAGACAACCCCCAATCAGTCGCCTCCGGCGCAAGCCCCCAACCGCGTCTCAAGCATTGGCCTGACGGCCTTCTTCGTGATGATCGGCGTGTATATCGTCGTCCTGATCCTGCTGATGCAGCAGGGGGCGAGCGCCTGGTTGATCGCCGGGGTCTCGGCACTGCTGTTCGGCCTGGCGGTCTACTTCCTGCTGGCGATCAAGATTGCAGCCCAATGGGAGAAAGCGGTCGTGTTGCGCCTGGGGCGCTTCCGCGGCCTGCGCGGCCCGGGGCTATTCTGGATCGTGCCGATCGTCGACGCGGTGACCTCGTGGATCGACCACCGGGTGATCGTCACCCGCTTTATCGCCGAGAAGACGCTCACCAAGGACACCGTGCCGGTCGATGTCGACGCGGTTCTGTTCTGGCTGGTGTGGGACGCGGAGAAGGCGGCGTTGGAGGTCGAGGACTACCAGGCGGCAATCGCCTGGGCGGCTCAGACGGCGCTGCGCGAGGTGATCGGCCAGATGGAATTGGCCGATATCCTGGTCGGCCGGGCGATGATGGACAAGGACCTGCAGCGAATCATCGACGAGCGCACCACGCCCTGGGGGATCACAGTGCAATCGGTTGAGATCCGCGACATCGTCATCCCGCAGGCGCTGGAAGACGCCATGAGCCGTCAGGCCCAGGCCGAGCGCGAGCGCCAGGCACGGGTGATCCTGGGGGAATCGGAGAAACAGATCGCGTCCTCGTTTGCTAAGGCAGCTGAGAGCTATGTCGACAATCCGACGGCTCTCCACCTACGGGCGATGAACATGCTGTACGAGGGTCTGAAGGAGAAGGGGGCACTGGTGATCGTGCCCTCGACTGCCGTCGAGACCATGGGCCTGGGCGGGCTATCCGGCTTGGTGTCGCTGGCGGGCACCCGGCCCCCGAAGGAATAGACCGTGGCCGAGACAGTGGCATGGGAGTATCGAGGCGGGACCTTCGGGGCACCTTCAGCGCACCCAAGGATCCGGCGGTTGAGGCGGCGCAGGACGCCTGGGGAGCCCGGGGCTAGGAAGTCGTCGGCCTGGTCCAGCGCCAATCCAGTTAGCATATCTTCGTGGTGGCCTACCGCCCGACCCGTGGCGCCGTCCGGTGCAGCGTTTCACCATAGGAATCTTCCCCAGCGAGCGGGAGGTTTCACGTGAAACCTCCCGCCGGGTCGGTTCCGGATCTTCCGGCGGGGCCGTCGTCGGTCCAGGACATTCCTCACCGACGCCTGGGAAGCAGCCCCCCGCGGTGGCTGGGCAGCTCAACCTCTCGCTCCCAGGCCTATGCCCTTGGGGCCCGAATCATGGGCGAAACGGCTCGGCTCGGTCGGCCCGGTGAGCCAGAGCTGGCGCCGGGCGAACCCGGGGATCGCCACCCGGAGGAATGTTTCACGTGAAACCCTGGTCGCCCGCAACCGGGGGATGGGATTGACCCGGAGAAGCCGAGAACAGGAATGCGCCTGAGCAAGGGAGTTGTCGCCTATCTGGTCTTGAGCTTCGGCCTCGCCTGGGGGCTGTGGGAGGCCGCTTTCCGGCTGGGGCTGTCTCCGGCTGACCCCCTCTTTCAGCTGGCTATCCTGCCGGGGGCCTTCGCCCCAGCGGTAGCGGCCCTGATTGTGCGGGCGGGGGTCACCCGGGAGGGATTCGGCGATGCCGGGCTCCGCCCCAATCTGCGCCGCACCTGGCGCTACTACCTGCTGGGCTGGCTGTATCCGCTGCTGGGGGTGGCCGTGCTTGCGGCGCTGGCGCTCGGGTTGGGGATCGCCCGCCCCGACCTCAGCCTGCAGCGGGCGGCCACTGCCTTGCTCGGTGAGGCCGCCCAACCGATCCCCGACCTGCTCGTGCTCCTGCTGCCGGCCCAGCTCCTGCTCAACGCCCTGTTGGCGACCCCGCTGCTTTGGGGGGAGGAGTTCGGCTGGCGGGGCTACCTTCAGTTGCGCCTGTACCCGGGGAAACCGCTGCGGGCGGCCGCCGCCACGGGCGTGATTTGGGGTCTGTGGCACCTGCCGATAAACCTGCGCGGCTACAACTTCGCCGGGCAACCTCTGGCGGGGATGATGGTCTTCACCGTCAGCACCGTCTTGCTGTCGATCATCTTCGGTTGGCTGCAGCAGCGGACAGGATCGGTCTGGGCCCCCAGCCTGGCCCATGCCGCCACCAACGCCGTCGGGGGATCACTGACCCTGCTGCTGTTCTACGGCAGCGGCTATCCGCTGATGATCGCCTACGTCGGCATCCTGGGCTGGGTTCCCCTGGGGGCGCTGGCGGCGTGGATCGCCTGGCGCGGCTATCCCCGATCGGTCAGGGTTGAGGGTTGACGGCGCCCTGATAGCCCGGTCTGCTCGCTCGGTTGACAAACGCCAGGCTATGGCTCCAGCGCCCGACTCGTCGAAGCGCGGGCGGTTCTGGCTTACGCGTTGCGCCACGACCCGCGCCCTTTGCTGGGGTGGCCACAGACCGCAGCCGCGGTCCGATCAGACCGGGGTCGGGGGTGGCCACAAGTCCAGCCCTCCGAGGAAGGCGGATCCGGCGGGCAATCTCCCTGGGCGCAGCGGCTGCAGGTAGAATCGGCCTGCAGAGCGAGCCCACCCACGCCGTCCTGCGGGAGCAGCCCTTGGCCGATAGCCCACCCCCGATCTGCAGCTACGAAGGGTCCGACTATCAGCGGACCTTTTGGGAGCAAGGGGGGCGTGCCTACGAAGACGCGGTGGAAGCCATCGCCCTACGGCGCCTGCTGCCGGCGGGCGGCGCTCGGTTGCTCGACGTCGGTGCCGGCGCCGGGCGCAACGCACCCCGCTACGCCGGATTCGAGCAGGTGGTGCTGCTCGACTACTCGCGCACCATGCTCGAGCAGGCCCAGGCCCGACTAGGCCTCGAGGATTGCTACTTGTTTGTTGCCGCCGATGCCTACCGCCTGCCGTTCGCGCCCGGGCTGTTCGACGCGGCCTGCATGGTGCGGGTGCTGCACCACATGGCCGACCCCCAGGCCGTGCTGCGTCAGGTGTCGCTTGTGCTCGGTCCGCAGGCGGCGTTTGTGCTGGAGTTCGCCAACAAGCGCAACCTGAAAGCCATCGGGCGTTGGCTACTGCGGCGCCAGGCGTGGAACCCCTTCTCGCCGGATCCGATCGAGTTCCTGCCACTGCACTTCGACTTCCATCCGCGGGCGGTCGCCGGCTGGCTCGTCAATTTTGGTCTGAGCGTGGAGCGGACACTGACCGTCTCCCATTTCCGCTCCGGGCTGCTCAAACGGGTGGTGCCTTTGTCGTGGCTGGTGCGCCTCGATGCCTGGGCTCAACTCACCGGCGGGCTGTGGCAGCTCGCGCCGAGCGTCTTCCTGCGGGCTCGCGCCGGGGAGGCCCACGCCCAGAGGCCGGGCGCGGCCTTCTGGCGCTGTCCCGTTTGCGAGTCGCTGGAGTTCACCCGGACAGAGGCCGGATGGGTGTGCGCCGGCTGCAAGGCGGTCTGGGAGGTGCGCGGCGGCATCCATGATTTCCGCCAGCCGCTCTCCGGCGTCGTGGACCGCAGGCTATAATCAGCCGGTCTGGGTCACGGCCAGTGGAGGTCGACAGGATGTTGGCGCAACGCGACACCCATACCGTTCAGGTCGCCGGGCTCGAACGCCATCTGCCGCTATTCGAGGTCGCCCCAGGGCTGCGGATCGCGGTCCTGAACATCCTGGGTGACACGGAACTGGTGGAGGCCTGTGCCCGGGCGCTGCAGGCGGCGCTCGAACCCCAGGCCTTTGACTTGATTGTCACCGCCGAAGCCAAGAGCATCCCCCTGGCCCACGCCCTGTCGGTGCTCACCGGCAAGAGCTATATCGTGCTGCGCAAGACCTACAAACCCTACATGGGAGATGCCCTGCAGGCCGAAACGCTGTCGATCACCACCGGCAAGCCGCAGACCCTGATCCTGGATGAAAAGGATCGCCAGCGGGTGGCGGGGCAGAGCGTGCTGTTGTTGGACGATGTGATCAGCACCGGCTCCACCCTGGAGGGGATGCGCAAGGTCCTGAAGCTGGCAGGAGCCGGCGTGGCGGCTGAGGCCGCGATCTTCACCGAAGGCGACCCGCAGGACTGGGCGCACATCGTCTCCCTCGGCCACCTGCCCTTGTTCAAAGAACGTTGAGCCTGACCATACGCTCAAAGACTGCAGCTCCCGGCCTGGGCAACCCGCCCCGCC
>JALHUE010000349.1 GCA_022866145.1 Anaerolineales bacterium
CCGACCATCTCTTGCCGGAGGAGGCAATCTTATGCGACGGAACGTTCTGATTGTGTTAGCGGTGGTGGCATTGCTCGCGGCCACCGTCGTCCCGGCCCTGGCCATCACGGACGGGGAGCCAGATGGGAACGGCCATCCGTACGTCGGTTTGATGGTAGCCCAGGACAAGGACGGGGATCCACTCTGGCGCTGCAGCGGCACGCTGCTCTCGCCGAAGATCTTCCTGACCGCCGGGCACTGCACCGAAGCGCCGGCGGCGCATGTTGAGATCTGGTTCGATTCCGACGTCGAATCCGGCATGCCGGGAAACGGCTATCCGTATGATGGGCAGGTCGGCGGGGCACCCTACACGCACCCACAGTACGACCCCAGTGCCTTCTTCCTGTATGACCTCGGCGTCGTTGTCCTCGACAAGCCACTCAAGATGAAGACATACGGCGCTTTGCCGAAGCTGAACGTACTGGACCAGTTCAAGACTGACAAGCAGGATGTCACCTTCACCGCCGTCGGCTATGGCCTGCAGAAGGCGTTCCCCGACGCGGCCGCCTGGAAAGAGGTGGCGCAGCGCGTGCGCATGGTTGCCTATCCGCGCCTGATCCAGATCAACGGCGGGATTGTGGGCGACTCCTCGCTGATGCTGTCGAATAACACAAACACCGGTGGAACCTGCTTTGGCGACTCGGGCGGTCCGAACTTCATCGGCGACACGAACGTGGTCGGCGGCGTGACCTCGTTCGGCATGAACGGGACCTGCGGGGGCACGGGCGGCGTGTACCGT
Organism: Anaerolineales bacterium; assembly: GCA_022866145.1. Lineage (NCBI taxonomy): Bacteria > Bacillati > Chloroflexota > Anaerolineae > Anaerolineales > Anaerolineales bacterium. Next base: position 779 of record JALHUE010000349.1, read on the forward strand.
GTCGACCGGGCGGATGACCTCGACTGGCTTGCCACCTTCGGGGTCAAGCCGTAACTCTCTCCTGAGAGCGCGATTTTGCGCTGTAAGCAAGTGGGCCGTTCCCATTTGGGAACGGCCCTTCGCATTCTCGCGAAAGCTGCGGGCTATGGCAGCCCGCTGCCGCTATCGCTTCGAGGCGAGCGATCCAATCGCCTGCATGAACGTGCCGGCAATCAAGGCGCCTGACTCGGCCCGATGCGGAGCTGGCTGCCTCTGTTCCCCGGTGGTCAGCGATGCGAGCAGGCCGCGGAACAGGGTGCGCGAAATCCTCGGGTTCATCGCAACACCTCCCGGCGTTCGGTCTGGGGTTTCAGTGGGGCTCCCCCCGGAGTAGAAGGGTGGGCGTGCGGAGTAATGCCAGTCTAGGGTCGACCGAGCCCGACTTCAAGAGGCAACATGCCCGCTCACTTGGTTGCGGGCTCCCCGGGATGGCACTGGGCGGTGTCTCCACCAACCCGGCATGGGGCACAGACCGTGCGGGTCCTTCGGTCGCCACACCCTGCCTGCACGAGGCAGCCCCATGGGCGGCCGGCCCGAATCGGAGACAGCTGTTCATAAAGGATTAGGGACGAGTGTCACCTACCTGCCCGGGCCCCCCAACGTACAATGTATTCGGAATATGGAATATTACTCATGGAGGCGGCCGATGGAAGGCTATGTTGCTGCCGGTGATCTGCTCAAGGCTTGTGGACACCCGGTCCGCCTCCGGATCTTGGAGGTCCTGCTCCAGGATGGAGAGGCTTGCGTCTGTCATCTGGAGGCGCAGCTTGGGCAGCGCCAGGCGGCGATGTCACAGCATCTCTCCCGCCTGCGCCAGGCTGGGCTGGTGACCGACCGGCGGGACGGCTGGAACGTGTACTACTCGGTCGCCGAATCCTCGCTGGCGCCGCTCCTGGCGGCTGCCAGGAGGACGGCTGACGGGGTAGCAAGAAGCAATGGCAGGCGGCTTACGTTCCAAGCGCCCAGCCGCCGATCGGGCAAGGCGTGTCCCTGCCCACGCTGTGGGGAGACGGTGGCGGAGCCGGCCGCCGGCTGACCAAACCGGCCAGCGGCCGGGGTGGAGGATTCTTCCAGTTCTGACGAAGCGACGCGTTTTGTCTATGGGAGTGACCCATGCCTGAGTACCTGGAGACCACCGTCGACAAGTTCATCTTCCGAGTAGCGGCCGACCGCGCCTACAGTCGCGAGGGACTGTGGGCCCTGGCCGAAGACGGGCGCGTGCGGATCGGCCTGTCGGACTACCTGCAGCAGAGAAGCGGGGACATCGCTTTCGCCGAGGTCAAGCCTGCCGGGACGATCCTCTCCGCCGGCGACGAACTGGCGGCCATCGAGACGATCAAGGTCAACATCGTCCTGCCCTCGCCCGTCACCGGCAAAGTCGTGGAGGTCAATCCATCCATGGCCGATGCGCCGGAGGTTGTCAATCA
>JALHUE010000350.1 GCA_022866145.1 Anaerolineales bacterium
GGCGTTGGGGGCGGAGGCGCTCGAGGCGTTTGTCCGAGCCAAGCGCACCGAATGTGACACCTACCGCACGCGCGTGACGGACTGGGAAGTCACCGCCTATCTCGAGACGGCGTAGCCCCAAGCCTGCTGGCCCGCCGGCGGTCCGGCCCACGTAGGCTGGGCAGAGCTTCCCGGGCAGGTCAATCCAGCAGCACGCCGAGTGCGGGCTGGAAAGGATCCGGCCCCCACTCGGTCCGAACCCGGGATTGTGCCGGCTCGTCCGCCGGCTGGGGAATGGCCCTTGAAGCCCATTGGCTGCCACTGGCGGAGGCTTGAGGCTAGGGTGCGCTGCCGCTGCGTCTCTCGTGGACCCGCTGGCGGGTCCGGCAGTAGGTGCACTCACCAGGTGCAGAGGTCGGCTGGCCGCAGCTGAGACACGGATGCAGCCCGCCCTCGGGTTGCCCCGGACCAGGCAGGGCAAAAGCGCCGGCCTCCCGGGCCCGCAGGAACGACAGGTAGAACGAGAGTTTCGCGCCTGGCCTCTCGGCTTCCAGCCGGTTGAGCAGGTCCTTGTGGGCCAGAGTGGTCGCTCCTTCGGCGTATGGGCATTCATCGTAGACATAGTCGATCTTGCGCAACAGGGCGTAGGCGGCGGTTTCGCGCTCAAGCAGCCGGCAGAAAGGTTTGACCTTGCGGGCGAACCCGGGACGGGATTCTAGCGTTGGGCCCTGGCGCGCCAGGTAACCGACGGACCAGCTCAACGTGTTTCCAAACAGCACCGCAGCTTCATCATCCAGGTTGTGCCCGGTAGCGAGCACCGCGAACCCCCCCTCAAGGGCGAGGCGATTCATCTCGTGGCGCTTGGTCAGGCCGCACACCGAGCATGGCTTCTGCTGGCCTCGGTGGGTGAGTCTGGCTGCCTCGGGAATGGAGGCGCCCAGCTCGGTTGGGACGTCGACGGTGTGCAGGCGCAGGCCGCGCCCGGCGGCGAACGATCGGCATCGATCCAGCGACTGGTCGGAGTACGCCACTCCGCCGTCGATGCCCAGCCCGATGTACAGGCCCTCGGCCGGATAGCCCAATCCCACGAGCACATCCCACAGTCCGAGCGAATCTTTGCCGCCTGAGACGGCAACCAGGATCCGGTCGGAAGGCGTGAACATGTGGTAGCGCTCAATGGTTCGCTGCGTCTGCTCGGGCACCCACTCCAGATAGTGGGGGCCGCACAACGCCAATCGGTGTTGGCGCATGTTGATGGCTGCGGTTTCCCCGCACTTGCGACACTTCATGCCGTCGGATCTCCACCGGAGATGACAGCGATCAGGCGGATGACGTCGCCTTCCTGAAGGATCACATCGTCCGTGATGAGTTCGCCCTCCCGGGTCGGCAGGACGGTCTCCGGCAGGATGTCCAGGCGCAGCAGGGCATCGCGCACAGTCGTCCCATGGCGAACTTCATGCTGCTGGCTGCGGAGGAGAAGCGTTGCGGTCAAAGGCTGGCTCCCGCGTTCGATTGTACCGTGGCTGGGTTCGACTCGAACGGATTCGGACCCGAAAGCCTGATGGACCGACCTCGCCTTTGCAGGCAGTGCGGAGGGCGAGGCGCCCAGGGGAGGCCGATTGTTGGCCCAGCCTGGGCAGGAGCTTCCTGGTGGAGCTGCGCAGGCCGCGCTCGGGGAAGGCGGGAACTGAGCCTGCCCGCCGTTGGACTTCAGCCCTCGGGCGTCGCCGGCTTGCCCTCGGAGGCGCGCAGTGCCCGAAAGGCCGCCAAGGCGACCTCGATCATCGGAGCCTCGGGCTCGCGGGTGGTCAGGGCCTGCAGTCCGAGGTTGGGCAGAAGCAACACTTGCGCCCACCACGTCGCCTGATGCCGGCCGGTCCAGCGGATGTACTCATAGGAGATGGCGGCCAGCACCGGAATCATCAGGATGCGGCTGAGCAGGCGCAGGCCGATCGGCATCGGGCCCAGCAGGGCGAAGAGCAAGATAGAGAATACGACCACGGTCAGCAGGAAGGCCGTGCCGCACCGGGCATGCTGCCGTGGGAAGCGGGCGACGCTCTGCGGGGTCATGTCAGGATCGTTGGCCTCAAAGGCATTGATGGTCTTGTGCTCGGCGCCGTGGTAGGCATACACTCGCCGGATTTCGGGTACCGTCCCGATGGCTGCGATGTAGCCGACGAGAAGGAGAAGGCGCAGCCCGCCTTCGATCAAGGCGGTCAGCCAATGCGGCGTCGCCAGCACGATCTCCAATCCATAGGCTGCTCCAGCCGGAAGCGCGAAGAACAACGTCAGCGCCAGTCCCAGGGAGACCACCAGCGTGCCCGCCATCGTCTTGCGGTCAATGGCCTGTTGCTGCCCGGTCTGCACGTCGGCCGAGAACGACAAGGCGCGGTAGCCCAGCGAAAGGGAATCCCACAGCACGATCAGGCCGCGCACCAGGGGCAGACGGGCAAGACGATCCCTTCCCCCGGGAGGAAGGTGGAGGTGATCGAGGACGATTTGGTCGTCGGGGGCACGGACTGCCACGGCGCACTGCTGGCGGCCGCGCATCATCACTCCCTCGATGACGGCCTGGCCGCCATACAAGCCGACGGGGGCGTTGCTCGAAGAATCGCTCATGCCCGGGCTCTAGCGAGCGATCTCCTCATAGAAGCGGATACAGGCGTCGATCCCGTTGAAGAATGTGGGCACGTGCTGTTTCTCGTTCGGGGCATGCAAGTTGTCGTCCGGCAGGCCGAATCCAAGCAGCATGCTGTCGAGGCCGAGCAGATCCTTGATGTGGCCGACGACCGGGACCGAGCCCCCAGTGCGGGCGAAGAGCGGGGCCTTGCCCCAGACCGACTGCAGGGCGCGTGCGGCGGCTGCCACCGGTGGAGAGTCCATATCGATGACCGACGGCCGGCAGCCGGCGTGCTCCAGGATCTCCCAGCTGACCGTTGGCGGCATGTGTTGTCTCAGATAGGCCTCGAGCGAAGCCCGGATTTCCTTCGGGTCCTGATCCGGCACCAGCCGCATCGAGATCTTGGCCATGGCCTTCGCAGGCAGCACGGTCTTCGAGCCGGCCCCCGTGAAGCCGCTCAAGAACCCGTTGACGTCCAA
>JALHUE010000351.1 GCA_022866145.1 Anaerolineales bacterium
CGAAGCCTCCCCCCAGCGCGGCCGATGAACTCACGGTCAGATCCGTCCTGTTCGTGACCGCCGACCAGGCGGAGAGATCGCCGCTCTCGAATCCGTCGCCGAAGATCTGCTCAGGCGTGGCTGGCGGGGATGGAAGCGTGATCCCAAGATCGGGGCCGAGGGGATTTCCGGAGGTCGACGCGAAGGCGTCGAAGTAGTACGTACCGGACGTGCCGCTGTCCAGGCCGGTGACCGCGCCGAGATCGACCTTGTCCACCCGGCGGGTGTCGTTGTCGATGCCGCTGCCGCTGGCGGCGAGTTCCCCGTCCAGCCAGAGGGCCAGTGCCCCGTCCATCGCGCCCTCTGCCGATGACGCCTGCCAGATGGCCTCGATCAAATGGACGTCGTCGTAGATGCGGAACCACGGTGTGCTGTAAGCACCGCCGCTGTCCCAGGGTGCATAGCCGCGGATCTGATACTCCCCCTGGTAGGAACGCAGCTCGATCTGGAAGGCCGTCTTAGCGGCGAAATCCAGCGCCCTGAAGAGCACGTGGGAGTTGCCACTGGTCATGAGGATACTGTTCGGGTCGAAGTAGAACCGGGCTGCATACGACTTCAGGGAGACCGGGCTCCAATCGCTCACATAGCGCGGCGCCGTGTCGTCGACGATGGCCGCCAGACCGAACCCTCCGCCCAGCGCAGCCGATGAACCGACGGTCAGATCCGCCTCGTTCTTGACCGCCGACCAGGAAGTGAGATCGCCGCTCTCGAAGCCGTCGGCGAAGACCGCATCCGGGGTGGGTGGCGGCGAAGGCAGTGTGATTCCTGGGTCCGGGCCGAGGGGGATGCCCTGGGTCGATCCGAAGCTATCGAAATAGTAGATGCCGCTTGTGCCGCTGTCGATCCCGGCGACAGCGCCCAGGCGGACGGAATCCACCCGCAGCGCGTCGTTGTCGAGCCCATCACTGCTGGCGACTAGGTCTCCATCGAGCCACAACGCCAGCCAACCATCGGGGGCGACGTCGCCGGACGCCGCCCGCCAGACCACCTCGAGCAGATGCAGATCGTCGCTCAGGCGGAACCAGGAGGTATTGGTTGCACCGCCGCTATCGCCGAGCGCTTGCGCGCGGATCTGGTAGTCGCCCTGATAAGAACGCAGCTCGATCTGGTACACGGTTCGCGAAGCGGCATCCAGCGCCTTGAAGAGCAGGTGGGCATTGCCGCTGGCCATGGCGATGCCGTTGGGATCGAAGTAGAAGCGGGCGGCGTAGGCGCTCTCGTTGGCAGGCGTAGTGTCCACAACGTAGAGCGCGCGGTCGTCGTCGATGGCCGCCTGCAGGCCGTACGCGCCGCCGAGCGCTGCTCCCAATGAGACGGCGAGGTCGCCCTGATCGATCTGGGCGGAGGACCAGGCGGAGAGGTTGCCGGTTTCGAAGCCGTCAAGGAACAGCCCGGAAGGCGGGGGGGTGGGCGAAGGAGGGGGTGTGCCCTCCATCTCACGCGCGCCGATATCACACCGCGCCACCTGCGGGCGCAGGATGCCGCGCTGGTCGACCGGGTCGCAGGCGGCATCGGACGAGCCGGGAGCGAGCGGGCTGCCGGCCTCCAGCGCCGGGCTCCCCGGGAGCAGCGGGAAAGAGGCGGTATGCGCAGGATCCTCCTCGCGGGGCCCCAGGCCAGGATCCGCAGTGAGGATGTTGCCGGTCAGATCGCCGTCAAGCGTGCATGCATCCACTGCACTGAACAGGTTGTATCCGCGTGAGGTGATTGTGCCCAAGCAGTCGACGTAGGTGACGTGGGTGCTGTCGTCAACGCCGTTCCAGGCCAGGATCGAGTTGCTCAGCTGAACCGAGCTGGCGTCCACGTTGTAGATCCCGCCGGTCGTCGGCTCGGTGCTGCCGCCGGTCAGAGCGAGGTTGCCGAAGATGGTGGAGTTGTTGATTGTCAGGGATGCACCGCTGCTCGTCGGGCCATAGCCATTGTAGATCGCGCCCCCGACGGGTCCGGCGCGATTGTTCGAGATCGTGGAGTTGCGAATGACCAGAGTCCCGTGATTCTGGATGCCGGCGCCCGGCCCGGCCAGGGCATCGTTCTCGAGGATCGAACTGCTGTCGATCTCCAGGGTGCCGTCATTACGGACCCCGGCGCCGGAGTCGGTCGCCGTGTTGGACCCGATCAGGCTGTTGCGGATGACCATCTGACCGACGTTCATCAGGCCGGCGCCGTTGTGGGCCCGGTTGAACTGGAAGGATGAGCCTTGAATGACCACATTGCCGGAGTCGTTGCGCAGTCCGGCGCCGTTGGATCCCATGCCAATATCGGCGTTGACGACGTCCACGCCCTCCAGGCGAAAGGTCGCCCCCGGGTGGACATGAATGGCGCGGTCGCCCATCCCTGTTCCGCCGGCGTCGACACCGGTAAGGGTCATCCCCTGGCCGACGATCGTCAGCGTCCCGTAGATGTCCAGGTCCCCTGTGGTCGCCTGTTCCTCGAACAACCCCGGGATCGACAGACCGTAGACCTGTGGACCCAGTTCGATGCGGTCGGCCGTGGGAAGCGCATTGGTTTCCATCACGGCCGCGCGCAGCGTGCATTGACCCAGCGCAGTGGCACACACCCCGTCGCCGAGGTTGGAGTCGATTCCATCCTCGGTCGATTCGACGAAGAAGCCGCCGCCGCTGACGGCGGCGGCTCTGGGCAGTGGAACCAGGACAACCATGGGCAGCAGAACCATGGGGATCGTGAAGATGGCCCGCACAAGCCTCGGATTCATTGCGTGACCTCCGGGTGATTGGCTCGGACGCTTGACATGTCCCCCTGGATCGTGCGGGAAGACACCGGGGACGCTTTCAGTCTACGGGTGACCGGGCACGTCCACAAGGGCGAATGCTGCATCCTGCCGGCGCCAGGGGGGCAGGCGTGCCGGGCGGCAGGCGCCCGTAGTTCGAGGGCGGGTGCGATGCCCCCAGGGTGCTCTGTCCGGCCGGCCCAGGACAAACGTCACCTGCCGGCTTGGGCCCCAGAGCATACAATGTATTCGGAATATTGAATGTGCCACGGAGGCCAAGCATGGACGGCTATGTTGCTGCCGGTGATCTGCTCAAGGTCTGTGGCCATCCTATGCGGCTGCAGATCCTTGAGGTTCTGCTAAGGGATGAGGAGGCTTGCGTCTGTCATCTGGAGGCGCTGCTTGGGCAGCGCCAGGCGGCGATCTCGCAGCATCTGGCGCGGCTGCGCCAGGCTGGACTGGTGACGGACCGGCGCGACGGCTGGAATGTGTACTACACGGTGGCCGAACCTTCGGTGGTGTCCCTGCTGGCGGCTGCCAGGACGACGGCCGCTGGCGCTGCAAACAAGAGCGGCAAGCGGCTGACGTACCGCAGCCCGAGCCGCCGGGCCAGCAAGGCGTGTCCCTGCCCTCACTGTGAGAGCGCTGCAGCGGCCGAACCGGTAGCCTGTTGACCCAGCCGGCCTTTGTCCGGGATCTGGGGACGCTTCCCGGTTCTGGCGGAAGGGCTCGGTTCGCCCAAGGGAGCAACGAATGCCTGAGTACCTGGAGACCACAGTCGACAAGTTCATCTTCCGCGTGGCCGCCGATCGCGTCTACAGTGGCGAAGGACTGTGGGTCCTGGCCGAGGGCGGGAACGTGCGCATTGGCCTGTCGGACTACCTGCAGCAGAGAAGCGGGGATGTTGCCTTCGCCGAGGTCAAACCCGTCGGGGCAACCCTGTCCGCCGGCGACGAGGTGGCGACCATCGAGACGATCAAGGTCAACGTCGTCCTGCCCTCGCCCGTCACCGGCAAGGTGGTTGAGGTCAATCCGTCGATGGCTACCGCCCCGGAAACGGTCAACCAGGATCCTTACGGCCAGGGTTGGCTGGCGGTGATCGAAGCGGAGGCCTGGGACAGAGATCAGGCCGGGCTCCTTAGCCCGCAAGCGTACCTGGAAGTCATGCGGCGCGAGGCCGAGGAGGAAGTAAAGAAGCTATGAGCGAGAGGAGACGCAAGGTTGTGGTCGTCCCGTGCAGTGGCATCGGGAAGACCTATGGGACGGTGACCCGTGAAGCCGCCTTTGAGTTGACGGAGCATCTGCGGCCGGAGACGACGCGGCTTGTCCCCCTATCGCTGTTGGTCCTGGGAGATGAGGCTTCCCGGGCCGCCGTGGCGCAGAACCCAACGGTCACGATCGATGGCTGCAAGCTGGCATGCGCCACGAAGATGGTCACGGAGAATGGCGGCGCGGTTCTCCAAGACTACGACATTCTCGATGTGTACCGCCGCTACAAGCAGTTCAAGCCGCAGGGGATCGCGGAATTGAACGAGGGAGGCATGAAGCTTGCCGAGGCGCTGGCCAGCGAGATCGCCTCGCTGATCGATGACCGAGGTCTGGACAGAGAAGGGGGAGGACAGCATGCCTGAGCTGCCCGGGAAGAAAGTTGGGATCGTCGCCTGCTCGGGCGAAGAACTCCCCGAAGGCACGGTGACTCGATTGGCGGCCCTAAAGGTGCTGGAGGAGCTGCGGCCGGGGGAGACGGTGACGATCTGCCTGCCGCTCTTCCTGGCTGGCGGGGAGGGTGACCGCACCTTCGCCCGGTTCTACCCAACCATCGCTCTTGACGGATGTGAGCTGCGCTGTGCCGCCCGCGGAACAGAGATGTACTCCGGCAAGCCGGCGGCCAGCGTGGTCGTTCGCGACCTGATCCAGCAGGCAGGACTGCCGCAACCCGGCGGCCGGCGGCGGCTAGATGAGGCCGGACGTCGGGCGGTGGAGGCAACGGCCCGGGAGACCGCTCGGCTGGTCGATGACCTCCTGGGGAGGCCCTGGAGCAGACTTACGGGGGCGCCGGTGCAGCTCGCTGGCGGGGAGGCAGAATCGCACGAATCAATACAGGCGGCATGCTCGTGCGGCTCGGGGATCCCGATCCAGAGGGTCTTGGTCGATGAGCAGGAGGTGACTCTGATGGCGTTACCTCTGATCTTCGAGAATCTTCGCCAGCAGGGCAAGATGCCTGGGCCGGAGGTTGCCGGCGAACTGTTGGCAACAGTCGGGATCTACAACCCCATCCCCGCGGGGAGGGAGGCTGCCTACGAGCAGGCATTGCTGCGCGAGTATGCTGCGTTCTGTCAGGGAAGGGAGCTCGCCCAATGAACCGCACGGCGACCTATCACACCCACGTGGCCTGGAAAGGTGAGCATTGGGGTCGCATCGTGATGGGCAACGGTCCGGAGATGGACTTCTCCGCCCCGCCCGACGCCCAAGGCCACCCGGGCGTGCTCACCCCCGAAGACGCCTTCGTGGCAGCAGCCAACACCTGCGTGATGATGATGTTCCTGTGGGCGGCGGAGCGCTTCAAGCTCGAGCTGCAGTCCTATGAGTGCCGCACGGAAGGGACCAAGCTGATCGAGCTCGACCGGACCGAGATCTTCACCCGATTGCACTTCCGACCCGTCATCCGCATCGCGGCGGCTGGGGAGGACAAGGCAATCGTCGAGGCACGGGCGCGGCGCGCCCTGGCGGCCGCTCAGAAGTACAGCCTGGTGGCCAATTCAGTCAAGTCCGAGATAGTCATGGACCTGGAACTTGAGGTGGTGGAGTGAGTGGAGAGGCAGGCTGGACGGCCGAGGTGGACGCTACGCGAGGCCTGTTCCGCCCGGTCGAGCTGGCCCTTGCGATGAGAGGGTCTTCCGCTCGTGCGCCGGCCGCTCATGTGCGAGAAGCGTGCTTCCATGTACGTGAGGATCCAGCATATCCCCAAGGAGGACAGTAAGAAATGCTGACGATCAAAGTTCTAGGACCCGGCTGTGCCAACTGCCATGAGGTGGAGGCCGTTACACGCCGAGCTCTTGCCCAGCTTGAGGTCGAGGCAGAAGTCATCAAGGTAACGGACATTGGGGAGATGAAGAAGTACTCGATCGTGGCCACCCCGGGTCTGGTGGTCAACGAACATCTAGTGTGTGCCGGCCGCATCCCCACGGAGGCTGAAGTAACCTCGTGGGTGGCGACGGCACTGGAGAAGGGCTGACATGTCCGCTGCTGCTGCCGCCGCCCCCCGCCGCCTGTCGACACTCGATCGCTTCCTGACGCTGTGGATCTTCCTGGCCATGGCGCTGGGGGTCGCCCTGGGCTACCTGTTCCCCGAGGCGGTGCAGAGCTTCAATGAGTCCGTCACGGTCGGCACGACCAACATCCTGATCGCCATCGGCCTGATCGTGATGATGTATCCCCCGCTGGCCAAGGTGCACTACGAGGAGTTGGGCGAGGTCTTCCGCAACCGCAGGATCCTGGGCTTGTCGCTGCTGCAGAACTGGGTGATCGGACCGATCCTGATGTTCGTCCTGGCGGTGGTCTTTCTGCACGACTACCCGGAGTACATGACCGGGTTGATCCTGATCGGCTTGGCGCGCTGCATCGCCATGGTTATCGTGTGGAACGAACTGGCCAAGGGGGACACCGAGTACGCCGCTGGCCTGGTCGCCTTCAACAGCGTGTTCCAGGTGCTGTTCTACAGCCTCTATGCCTACATCTTCATCACGGTGCTGCCCGCCCGGCTGGGGCTGCAGGGAAGCGCCGTGGACATCACGATGGCTGAGATCGCCCGCAGCGTGTTCATCTACTTGGGCATACCCTTCCTGGCCGGGTTCTTCACCCGCCTCATCTTGCTCCGCCTGAAGGGCAAAGCCTGGTATGAGAAGAAGTTCATTCCGCGCATCAGCCCGCTGACGCTGATCGCCCTACTATTCACGATCGTGGTGATGTTCAGCCTGCAAGGCGAGCTGATTCTGACCAAGCCACTAGACGTCGTACGGATCGCCATCCCGCTGGTAATCTACTTTGTGGTGATGTTCCTGGTGTCGTTCTGGATGGGGCGGCGGGTGGGGGCCGACTACTCCAAGACGACGACGCTGGCGTTCACCGCCGCCAGCAACAACTTCGAGCTGGCCATCGCCGTGGCGATCGCCGTGTTCGGGATCAACTCTGGGGAGGCGTTTGCTGCCGTGATCGGCCCGCTGATCGAAGTGCCGGTGATGATCGCGCTGGTCAACGTCGCCTTCCGCTTCCAGCGGCGGTACTTCGGGCATGAACTTGTGGCGGCGCCGGCCGGAATGGTGGCGGCGGCCGAGGAGGCCTGTCCACCGCCGGTCGGGGCTGGGCCGGGAGGATCCGGCTGAGCCGAAGTCGGTTTGCGCTTGGCGACTGTGCGTTGTCGCCCGCAGGGGACGTACGATGCCAGAAGAAGCCCATGCCAAGCTGGTCGAGACGTTCGA
>JALHUE010000352.1 GCA_022866145.1 Anaerolineales bacterium
GCAGGATGGGCACCCAAGTCAACCGCAAGAAGACGCTGAACGATGGCGCGAGCGTGGACGCCCGCGGCTCGCGCTTTTGGAGAAGCACACCACTGATGATAACCCCGGTACGAATAGCGCCAGGTCCAGGCTATCGACGCGGTTGGTCGGCAGAGCCAGCTCCGTGACGGTCTGGGGTGTCCTGCCAGCCAGCGCCCAGGAACGCCTTCTGAGAGCCACAGGAAGCCGAACAAGATCGCCACAATGATCAGGAACCAAGCCACCGCTTGCGCCCCCCCCGCCGGCGGCTCGCAAGCCTGGCCTGGACGGCCTTGTGGTCTGCCGTCGCCACGCCGCCGATCAGCGCATAGATGCACAATCCCAAGACCCCCACCCGGAGCAGGAACAGCGCTCCGAACGGAATGGAGAACATGCAGATCATGGTGTTGCATACGGTGAACGTGACGACGCCTAGCTAGAGAAGGCAGCCTGGCCGCGAGCCGCGATGTGCCATTGCGGCAAGGATCAGCACTGCCGGGGAAGCGATCGCCAGATTGGCGACTTCCTGCACAAGCGCTTGTGGCAAGAAAGCGAGGGTAAGCTCGGCGCAGTGGATTTGGCAGCAAGGCCGACCACGCTCCCGTCGATTGCCAAGAGCGCCGCCGCGATCAAGAGCCAACCCCAAAGAGGGGTGGAGATAGTGAATGGATGCACAGCGCGAGCGTCTGGGTTCTCGTCCTGCAGTGCTGACGCCTTCTCCTGCGTCCACCGGACTCGAGCCGATCCGCTCAGCGACGCGGGGCTACCCCAACTCTCGCGCTTGCCAGAAAGGACGCAAGCATCCTCACCCTTTCGTGCGTCAGCCGTGCCGCATACCCCGGCCTCCCGACACCTGCGCCGCACCGCAGGCCGTCTCGCCCCGGCGGGGCCACCGCGGATCGCGGCCCGAACGGGGGGCGGTGAGGACATCGGGACGATGTGCGCCCTTGGCAGGCAATGAGGTGTTGGGCGGCTCACTCTCGTTCTGGAGTGCCGGGTTCCGCTGAAGGTACCAGGCTCGGTCCTTGATGAGAAGTGCGAAGGGCGAGACGGTGATGATCAGGACGATCAGATCCGAGAATCCGAACTCATCGGCAACGGTCAAGAGAGCTAGGAGGCCCAGCAGTCCAAGTGTGAGGTAGTAGGCGAACCTGCTGCGCCTCCTCATGAAGACGCACAGTCCTATCAGCGTGCCGGAGGTGAGAAGCGCCAGCAGGGACATGGCCCACCGGATTGGGTCCCCCTCCGGGATGGATGGGTGCAACGCGGCGGCAGCGATGAAGGCGAACGTCAGCCAAGCAAGGGAGTTGAGCAGAAGCAGGATCAGAACGGCGGAGACAGAGGCTGGCGGCCTGTCAGTCACGCGCTTCGCTCCACCATTCTGGACATCATGCGCTTCTGCCTCTCGAGGCAAGCCCCGGCGTGGCGACTGAGCCGCCTAACGGTCTCAAACCAAGCTGCCCGGCGCTCAGGCTTGGCGCCTCTATCGCGGGGGCACAATGTATGCCAGATGTCATTGGATTCCCGCCCGCCAGCCAAGTCGGCTTCACCGATTGCCAAGCGCTCTTCTGACCATGAGCGGGGTCCGTTCAGGATATGAGCGTGGTCTGCTCCACGTTGATCATTCTCGCATACAGGATCTGTTCGTTGATCTCGAGGTTGTTGATTAGGCTCAAAGCGCGGATGATGCCGTCTCCGACGAGTTCGCCTTCGATCTCGCCGAATTCGACCTCGAGCAGGACGTTGTCGGCGCGTTGGTCGTTCGAGACCCGCTCGGGGTCTTGCCAGGTACCGAGGGCGCTGAGCTCGGTGGTGGCTTTCATGAAATCGAGGGCCTCAGCCTTGTCGCGTGGTACGGCCAGGGTGAGGAGCTCCCTCTGAATGCGATGGAACTGGGTACCGGTCCCCTCGTCGCCGAAAAGGAGGGCAAAGAGAAGGTCCTTGGCAAAGAGGAGAAGCTCGTTTCCCTGTGGTGTGCGAAACTCGTCGGTCAGTATGTCCGTCCCTTTGTCGGGCACGGAGGGCAACAAGAAGCGCTGGCCAATGAGCGTGTCGCGGTCGTAGGTAGAGTACTGATCAATGAAAGCGATGAGCTTTCCGCGGTCGAAGACATGCTCGCGAATGCGCGTGACTCTCTCTTGCCTTTTCGCAGCTTTGACTTCCTGTAGGTGCCTGCGGTCCATTTCATGAAGGCTATGGGCATCCAGCGTGAGGCGGACGATCTGCTCGATTAGCCAGTCACTGTCTTGGAGGGCAAGGTGCTCCCGCAACCTTGCCTCAAATTGGGGCGCTACCTCCCTGTTGATCTGACGAACGATGCTCTCGATGTTCGGCATGTGGCAAGATCCTCCATGTGAGGGGGCAAGGTCCCCCAACGGCCTCGAGCCCCACGAATTGCCCTGAAAGGGATCCCGCTCGGCGGAAGCGGGCAAACCTATCAGGACTCTAGGCCAAGCCGGCGGGCAAGACAAGCACACCCTGAGACCCACCCAGCCGAGTCAGCTTCACCGAGATGGTGGGCGGCTGTCTGCAAGCCGGCCATAGGGAAGGCGAGACCCTAGCGTCTGGGCAACCGCTCGAACGCGATCGGGGCATGGGAGCAACATGCACTGACCTCCCCGGAGTGGCGCCGAAGCAGGTCCCCCAGGGTCCTCCGCGCCAGCGGGGGGGAGCACTCTCCATTCCAATTGAGCAAATCACCTGGGGAATCCATACGGGATCATTGGGGTAGTTGCGGGCGAATGCTTCTCCAGAGTGGAGATGGCGATGGTCGTCCACCATCACAGTCACTTCACAATGTCCGGGCGTGTGATGGGGCAAACAGACATGCAAGATGCGTGTATGCGCGGCGCTATGCAGCCGAGACCAAACCACGGCTTGGGCTGTTCCTGGTGGAGAACTTATTGCGGCGTGCAGCCCCAGTGAGCGGGCTCCGGGCAGGCCCAACCAATGCGTGCCGAAGGGCGAGGATCCGTGGCGGCGTCGCACTCCTTCCAACAGACGTTCACCCATAGGAAGGCGGGCCTTCGCGGTGATCTGGGCGCAAGCTTGTCAGTGCGATGTTGCACACGGGTTCGGGCGCGTAGCCACGCTGCTTGAGGCGGCGATCTCAGGTTCGTGGACGCCGCATTGAACCCTGCTTAGGTTGACCAAGAACCTGATGCGCCGGGGCGGCCGTTCGCAGTCGGCGGTACGCAATCCTGTGTCGACAAGGTACGACCCCTCATCCGTCTCCACCAAGAGGCGATTGGTGATCTCCCTCACGCCCAAGAAGCTGGTCGTACAGGTGAGAATGGTCTTCAGACAGAGGATGTTGGCGGCTAGTCGGCAGCTGGCGCATCCAGCCTGCGATGGACAGTCCAATCCCCTACGTTTTCCGCAGCGGCGTAGTTGGCGTTCATGTACTCGCGCAGGCGCGTCAAGGCCCTTAGGGCATCGGCAGAGCACTGGCGGCAGCCTTCCCCTTCTGCGGAGAAGAGTGGGGGAATACCGACTTCGGAGACCACTTCTTCGGCGACAAGCCTCGGGCGTTTCTGTTCGATCGCCGCTAGGAGCTCGTCCAACCTGGCACTGGTTCGGCCGTCATTGAGGAAGACCTGGGTCGGGAACAGGTAGCGCGAGGGCGCCGGTCGGCCTGTCTGGAAATTGACCCCGGGCCGATTCCCCCAGACAAGCACGCTGTCCCCGGGCGAAGTCTGCTCAGAGATGTACCTCACCAGAGGCGACGCTCGGGCCTCGCCCCCGTAGGGCACAGCAAGCAGGTTATTCCATTGATATCGGTCGGGCATGCCCTGCACAAGCCCCAAGAGTAGCCCCACCGCCAGAATGGCCGATGCCAAGCCGGCGAAAGCAATTCGCCATGGGCTCTCGCCCGCATCTTCCCGCCCTGCCGAC
>JALHUE010000353.1 GCA_022866145.1 Anaerolineales bacterium
GCCCCGGTCGCGCAACTTGCGCAGCGCGACGAAGACGTCTGCCTGCTGCCAGTCCGCCTTCTGTGCCTCAAACCCATTGAGGCTCAGGTTGGCCTTCCCCAGGGTGATCGCCCCAGCCGATTCCTCGACGGAGAGCACTGACACCGCGCCCCCAGCCAGCGCGGCAACGGTGAAACCGCCGGTGTAGGCAAAGCAGTTGAGGACTTCGCCCAGCCGGCTCTCGCGGCGCAGACGTGCCCGGTTGTCCCGCTGATCGAGGTAGAAGCCGGTCTTCTGCCCAGCCACCAAGTCGACCTCGAACTCGAGCCCTGCTTCTCGAATCCGGACCGGGCCGGCAGGAGCCCTCCCAACCACAGCCTGGCAGCGAGCCGGCAGGCCTTCCAGGCTTCGAACCGGCGCATCCGAGCGGTCGTAGATCCCGCCTTCCTCTCCGAGCTCGCCCAGACCCTCCAGGATCGGCTGACGCCAGTGCTCTACGCCCGCCGAAAGGAACTGCGTGACCCGGAACGGTCCATAGCGGTCGACAATCAACCCCGGAAGACCGTCCGATTCCCCGTGGACTTCGCGATAGGCTGTGAGGGCGGGATCTAGCGCCAGTTCTCTGCGACGGGCGATCGAGGCCGCCAGCCGCCGGGCGATGAAGTCCGATTCGACGCCCTCAGCCTCGTCCCACGTCCACACCCGGACCCGAATCTGGGAGTCTGGCGAGTATGCTCCCCGCGCCAGCCAGGTGCCGGCAGCAGACAGCACCTCCACCGTCTCTCCGCTGCCCGGGCTTCCGATGACCTCACCGATTGCGCCCGCGAAGATCCACGGATGGCGGCGGGCCAGCGACTTCTGCCTTCCAGGAAGCAAACGCACGCTGGGAGTCATTCGTCGAAGGCAGCGCCGGGGTCGCGGTCCCCAGGCCTCTCCCGACAAGCCCTGGGAGGCTGATGAAGTAGGCGTGCCTCATCAGAGTGACTTGCATCTGTAGGGATTGGGGCTTCGCCCCAACCACCACATATGAATTCTTCTTGAATGAGAAGAGTGTTATCCATCAACCTGCTAGCTGCCATCCCGCTGCGCCAACCGAAGCAGCCCGGCCTGATCGATCTCGGGGATCCCCAGTCGGCGAGCCTGCTCCAGCTTCGATCCGGGAGCCTCGCCGACGACCAGGTAGGAGGTGCGTTGGCTCACACTTCCGCTGACCTTTCCGCCGGCCGCCTCGACCAGGGCCTTCGCCTGCTCGCGCGACAGACCTGGGAGGGTTCCGGTGATGACGAAAGACTTCCCGGCCAGCGGCTTGGGTCCAGCCGGCGAGACGGAGGGCTCCGCCCGCGGCCAGACTCCGGCTTTCCTCAGTTTGGACACCAGCTTGCGGTTGGTCGGGCGCGCAAACCAGTCGGTGATGGCGGCCGCAGTGCTGGGGCCGATGCCCTCGATCTCCTGCAGCCGTTCGGCGGGGGCCTGGGCCAGCTTGTCCAGATCGGCGAACTCCCGCGCCAGATCGGCGGCGACGCTCTCCCCCACCCCGCGGATACCCAGGGCCGTGATCAGCACTCGCAAAGGCCGTGCCCGCGAGGCCTGGATGCCGGCGATGAGATTCTCCGCCCGACGTTCCGCGAAGCCTTCCAACTGGAGCAGGTCGTCCGACTTCAGACTGTATAGGTCGGCCACATCGGCGATCACATCGGCGGCGACCAGCAGCTTGGCGACCTTGATCCCCAGCCCCTCGATGTCCATCACGCCCCGCCCGGCGAAATGTTCCAGATTGCGCACCAGCTGAGCCGGGCAGGCCCCGTTGACGCAATACACGGCGACCTCGCCCTCGATGTGCACCAGCGGCGCCTGGCACGTCGGGCAGCGCCCGGGGGGGCGGAACTTGCGCTCATTCCCTGTCCGCCCCTGTGGCACAGGTCCCACAACATACGGGATCACCTCGCCGGCGCGCTTGACCAGGAGGCGGTCTCCGATCCGGATGTCCTTTTCCTGGATGAAGTCGAAGTTGTGCAAGGTAGCCTGACGCACCGTAACCCCACCCACGACGACAGGTGCCAGGATCGCGGTCGGGGTGATCACCCCGGTGCGCCCGACATTGACCTCAATGCCCAGGAGCTCCGTGGTCACCACCTGGGCTGCGAACTTGAAGGCGATCGCGCCTCGAGGGTCTTTGCCTACGACGCCGAGTCGGGCTGCCAGGCCCAGATCATCGATCTTGATCACCGCGCCGTCGGCTTCATACGGCAGTGACTCGCGGCGGGCCGCCCAGGATCCGGCCAGGCCGATCGCTTCTTCCAAGTCAGCCGCCCGCGCCGTTCCCTGCGCTACCGGGAAGCCGAAGGCCCGCAGCGTGTCGAGCGACCCGCTCTGCGTGGGGGGCACGCCCTCGGACGACTCCAGGATCGAATAACACAGTAGCCGGATCGGCCGGGAAGCGGTCAACGCAGGGTCCAGCTGACGGAGGGCGCCCGAAGCCGTGTTGCGTGGGTTGACGTACGCCTTTTCTCCGCCTTGCTCCATTCTCCGATTCAATTCCTCAAAATCCTTCAGGAAGATCATTGCTTCGCCACGAACGACGAGGCGCGGCGGAGGAATGGGGCCTCGGGGATCCACTGGGATCCGCAGAGGCAGGCTGCGGACCGTCCGCAGGTTGGCGGTGATGTCTTCGCCGGTTTCGCCATCGCCCCGGGTGGCTCCCAACACAAACAGA